>CANRLQ010000006.1 GCA_947631525.1 uncultured Bacilli bacterium
CCTTAATAAAAATATAAAAAAAAATATTAGATATAGGAACAGGTAATGCTATAATTCCTATAATATTAACAACTAAGACGAATGCTAAAATTACAGGTGTAGAAATACAAAAAAAGGCATATAATTTAGCTATTAAATCAGTTAAAATAAATAATATAGAGGATAAAGTTAACATAATAAATGATGATATAAATATTTTATATAAAAAATTAGAAACAGAATCTTATGATGTAATAACTTGTAATCCTCCTTATTTTAAAATAAATGAAAAATCTCATTTTAATATAAGTGATTACAAAACAATAGCGCGCCATGAAGTAAGCTTAAATGTAGAACAATTAATAAAAATAAGTAAAAAACTCCTAAAAAATAATGGTGTTTTAGCTGTTGTCCATCGTCCAGAAAGATTAATAGAGATAATAGAAATAATGAAAAAATATAATATAGAACCGAAAAAAATTCAATTTGTGTATCCTGGACAACAAAAAAACTCTAATATTTTATTGATAGAAGGAGTAAAAAATGGTAAACCAGGTCTAAAAATATTATCTCCTTTATATTCACATGAAGAAAATGGAGAATATACAGAACAAATAAAAAAATATTTTTCTTAAAGGAATGATAAAATGTCTCAAAAAAGTTATAATAATACCCCATCTTTATATTTAATACCAACTCCAATTGGCAATCTTGATGATATAACACTCAGAAGTATTAAAATACTAAATGAAGTCCATGTTATATTTACTGAAGATACGAGGGTAACATCATTATTATTAAAACATTTAAATATTAGTAAAAAATTAATTTCAAGCCATAATTATAATGAAAAAAATAATGGAGATAAGCTTTTAAAATATTTAAAAGATGGTTATAATGTAGGATTAGTAACGGATCAAGGAACTCCAATTATAAGTGATCCTGGATATGAGTTAGTAAAAATAGCAATTAAAAATAATTTCAATGTAATAAGTTTACCAGGTCCTACAGCTTTAATTCCTGCTCTTACTGTATCTGGTTTAATTCCATCTCCTTTTACTTTTTATGGTTTTTTAAACAGTAAAGAGAGTAAAAGAAAAAAAGAATTAGAAAATTTAAAACAAATACCAACAACTATTATATTTTATGAGGCTCCACATCGTTTACATAAAACATTGAATAATATATTAGAGGTATTTGGTAATAGAAAATGTAGTATTTCCCGTGAAATATCAAAAAAATTTGAGGAAGTATATAGAGGAAATTTAGATGAATTAATAAAAGAAACAGAAAATATAAAAGGAGAAATTGTAATAGTAATAGAAGCAGGTAATGATGTCAAAAATTTTGATAATTTGACAGTTATTGAGCATGTTAATTTATATATAAAAGAAGGTTATTCATCAAAAGAAGCAATTAAGTTAGTTGCAAAAGAAAGAAATTTAAGTAAACAAGATGTCTATAGTGAGTATCATAGAGGTGATTAAATGAAATTAATAGTAGGTTTGGGAAATAAAGGAAAAGAATATGATAAAACAAGGCATAATATAGGTTTTATGGCTGTTGATATAATTGCTGATTCGTATAATATAAAAATAGATAAAAAAAAATTTGATGGATTATATAATAAAATAAATATAAATAATGAGCAAATAATATTTTTAAAACCTCAAAAATATATAAATTTATCTGGAGATGTTATAAAAAAATATCTTGATTATTTTAAAATAGAAATAAAAGATTTATTAATAATACATGATGATTTAGATATTGAAATAGGAAAATTTAAAATTAAAAAATCAGGGAGTAGTGGTGGACATAATGGTCTTAAAAATATAGAAGTTAACTTAAAAACAAGAAATTATAATCGAATTAAGATTGGTATATCAAATAATAAAAATATAGACACAGTAAATTATGTATTAGGTACATTAACTAAAGAGGAGCAAATAAAACTAGATAATGTTTTAAATATAATGCCTGAATTGTTTAATGATTATTTAAATATAAGTTTTGATAATCTTATGAATAAATATAATAAAAAAAATTAAAATAAATATGGTACAGAAAAAGTATCATTTTTAACGTAGGGAATGATAAATATGTTTGATAATTTATTTGAATTTAATAATAAAAATGTAATAACTGGTTTAACTAGCGAATTGAAAGCTATTTTTACTTATAATTATTATAAAAAAAATAATAAAAATATATTATACGTAGTAAGTACACTATATGAAGCAAATCAAATATTTCAAGCAATATCTAATTATTTAGATAATGTTTTATTATTTCCAATGGATGATTTTTTAACAAGTGAAGCTTTGGCTATTTCACCAGATTTAAAGGCAACAAGATTAGAGACAATAGAAAAATTATTAACTAATCAAAATTATATTGTTGTGACTAATTTAATGGGATATTTAAGATATTTGCCTCAAAAGAAGTTATTTTTAAATAGTAAAGTAGAATTAGTTAAAAATAGTGAAATAGATATGAAAGAATTAATAGAAAAATTATATGATATTGGATATAAAAAAGAAACAATTGTAACATCAACAGGTGAAATGGCAATAAGAGGGTATGTAATAGATATATATCCAGTTAATTTAGAAAATCCTATTCGTATAGAATTTTGGGGAGATACCATTGAATCTATTAGAATATTTGATTCGTCAACTCAAAGAACATTAAAAGAAATAAATAATATAATAATATCTTCAAATACTGAATTTTTATGTGAAAACCAAATAGATGAAGATAAAAATCAAAAAAATTTAATCAATTATACAAAGGTAACTAATATAGAGGAATATTTAGAAAATCCTATTTTAATAATAGATAATTACACACAATTAATTACAAACTATAATTTATTGCAAAAAGAAATAAAAAACTATAATGAAACATTAGATATAGATAAAAATAAAAAATACATGAATGAATTAGAAATAAAAAATAAAAAAAATGTTATATATTTAGAAAATTTTAATAATGTTATAGATAGTGTAGAAAATACAATAAATTATAATTCTTTTGAAATTGAACCATTTTCGAATAATATTACTAGGATAAAAGAAATATTAAAAAAATATATAAATAATCAAAAAACAGTTGTTATATGTTTAAAAAATAGATATGAAATTAATAAAGTTTTAGATAATATTAATTTAGAAGAAATGATAGTAACAAATGAATTTGAAATATATGATAATAAAATAAATTTAATAGTTAAAACAATAAAAGATAGTTTTATATTTGAAAAATATGTAGTTATAAATAATAAATGTCTTTTTAATAAGAAAGATGAGGTAGTTAAATATAAAAGTAATTTTAAATTTGGTACTAAGATACGCGATATAACAAAATTAAATATAGGAGACTATATTGTTCATAGTATTCATGGTATAGGTAAATACATGGGACTTAAAACACTTTTAAAAAATAATATAAAAAAAGATTATTTATTAATTGAATATCGTGATAATGATAAGTTATATATTCCTGTTGAAAAGATAGAATTAATAAGTAAATATTCAACAGGAGATGGTATAGCTCCTAAAATTAATAAATTAGGAAGTACTGAATGGGTAAAAACAAAATTAAAAGTACGAAAAAAATTAGAAGATATAGCAGGAGAACTACTTAAGCTATATGCATCTAGAGAAGCAAGTGAAGGTTTTGCTTTTGATAAAGATGATAAAGAGCAAATAGAGTTTGAAAGTAATTTTAATTATCGAGAAACTAAAGATCAATTGAAGGTAATTGAAGAAATAAAGCAGGATATGGAAAGTAATAAACCAATGGATAGACTTCTTTGTGGTGATGTTGGTTATGGAAAAACAGAAGTTGCTTTTAGAGCTATTTTTAAAGCTGTTATAAGTGGGAAACAAGTAGCTTATTTATGTCCAACTACTATATTAGCTAACCAACATTATGAAAATGCTCTTACAAGATTTTCTAATTTTCCAATTAGAATCGAATTGCTAAATAGATTTGTATCTCCTAAAAAAGTAAAAGTAATTTTAGCTGATTTAAAGGAAGGAAAAGTAGATGTTGTAATAGGTACGCATAGAATTTTAAGTGATGATGTTGAATTTAAGGATTTAGGATTATTGGTTGTAGATGAAGAACAAAGATTTGGAGTAAAACATAAGGAAAAAATAAAAAATATGAAAAATAATATTGATATTTTAACATTATCCGCAACACCAATTCCAAGAACTTTGCAAATGTCAATGACAGGGGTGAGAAATCTATCTTTAATTGAAACACCACCAGAATCACGATATCCAATTCAAACTTATGTATTAGAAGAAAATAGTGTAATTATAAAAGATTCAATATATAAAGAATTGTCTAGAGATGGACAGGTTTTTATTCTTTATAATTATGTTAATAATTTAGAACAAAAAGCATCTGAAATTCAAAAATTAATACCAGAAGCAAAGATTTTAATAGCCCATGGTAGAATGAATAAAAGAGAATTGGAAGATATAATGTATAAATTTATCAACCATGAGGCAGATATACTTATATGTACTACCATTATTGAAACAGGTATTGATATTCCAAATGTAAATACATTAATAGTATTAGATGCTGATAGATTTGGTTTATCTCAATTGTATCAACTTAGAGGAAGGGTAGGTAGAAGTAATAAAATTGCTTATTGTTATTTAATGTATGATAAGCATAAAATATTATCAGAAATAGCTGAAAAACGATTAAATGCTATAAAAGAATTTACTGAATTAGGTAGTGGTTATTCTATTGCTATGAGGGATTTATCAATAAGAGGTGCTGGTGATATACTTGGTAGTGAACAAGCAGGTTTTATTGATAGTGTAGGTATCGATTTATATCTAAATATGTTGCAAGAAGAAGTAAACAAATTAAAAGGAATAGAAATAGAAGAAGAAGTATGTGAAATACCTTTAATAGATGTTGAAACAAGTATAAATAATAATTATATAGATGATAATGATTTAAAAATAGAAATTCATAAAAAAATTAATACTATTGATTCTTATGAAAAATTATTAGAAGTAAAAGAAGAGTTAGAAGATAGATTTGGTAATATTGATGAGAAAATGCTTATATATATGTATGAAGAATGGTTTGAAAAATTAGCTAATAAATTGAATATAAAACAAATTAAGCAAACTGCAAATACTATTGAAATTATATTGCCAAAGGAATTAACCGAAAAAATAAATGGTGAAACATTATTTATGTATGCAGTTGATATATCAGATAAGTTTACTTTTAAATTAAGATTTAACAATTTAATAATTACATTAAAATTGAATGGTTTGGACAAACATTTTATTTATTATTTAATAGAATTAATGGAAAAAATAGAAGAAAGTATAAAATAAAAAATCACATTTGTGATTTTTATTTACATATTCTAAATGATTTACAATCATTGCATAATTTAAATGAACTATTTTTAACTGGTCTTCCAACTGGTCTAGTACTTTTTTCTAATCTAAATGATCTCATTGAGTCATCTCTTCTAATCATAAACTACCTTCTTTCATATTTTATCTATAATTTGATTTTATAGTATAGAAAAGTAAGTGTCAATTTGATAAATTAAAAAAAAATGTTTTTATTGAAAAATTTACACAATTTTACATTTTTAAATACATAAAACTTACATATTTAACCAAAATATTCATAGAGAGTGAGGTAAAATATGAAAGCAACAGGTGTTATTAGAAGAATAGATGAATTAGGTAGAATTGTCATCCCAAAAGAAATAAGGAAAAATTTACGAATTCGTGAAGGAGAAAATATTGAAATTTATATAGATAATTCAGAAAACATAGTTCTAAAAAAATATTCAATTGTAAAAAAATTAGGAGATTTTGCTCAAAATTTTACTGATTCAATTTATTCATTTTTAAAATATAACATAATAATAACTGATAATGATAATATAATAGCAGCATCTGGTCCACTTAAAAAGAAAATACTTCATAAAGAATTAAGTGAAAATTTAATAAATTCAATTAAAAGAAGAGAGAGCATTTTGGAAAAACATAGAAAAAATATAAAAATAACTAAAGAAGTAGAAGTAGAAGGAACATATGTAATACAGAGTATTATTACAAATGGAGATTCTGTTGGTTTAGTTATGATATTAACAGAAAATGAACAAATAAAAGAAGTAGATGAAAAAATAGCTAGTATTGCTTCTAATTTTTTATCAAAATATCTTGAAGAATAAAAAAATATGTGTTAAACTTATATAAGTTTAAAGGTTTTGATGGAAAGAAGAATAAGAATATTTCAAAGAGAGTCTAGGTAAGGTGAGAGCTAGGTAAATTAATCTTATTTTAAATGGTTCCTGAACTTCTTAATCGATATGTAGATTAAGACGTTTCACGCGTTAAGTGTCAAAGGTAACAGTTATTGTTATAAAATAAGGTGGTACAGCGTAAATTACGCCCTTAAATGGGAGTAATTTTTTTATTTAGATAAAAAATAAAATAATTTAAAAAAGCTGTTTTATCAAATAAAGAGTTATATCAATCATATAATATACCATAATAAATTTATAAATAAAAAATATAATAAATGTGATTTAATAACTCGATGTTTTGATATAAAATTTAGGGAAGTAAGGAAAACTAAGGAAAGTATTAGGAGGGATAAAATGAAAAAAAGTTTTTATATTTCAACTGCAATAGCTTATGCATCAGCAAAACCACATATAGGAAATACTTATGAAATCGTATTAGCCGATGCGATAGCTAGATATAAAAAATTGACAGGATATGATGTTTATTTTCAAACAGGAACAGATGAACATGGACAAAAAATAGAATTAAAAGCACATGGACAAAATATGGAACCACAAGAATATGTAGATGAGATTGCTTTAGAAGTAAGAAAAATATGGGATGTTATGAATACAAGTTATGATAAATTTGTAAGAACTACAAATATTAATCATAAAGAAGTTGTACAAAAAATATTTAAAAAATTATATGATCAAGGGGATATATATAAAGGTAACTATGAAGGACTTTATTGTACACCTTGTGAATCATTTTTTACTGAATCACAACTTATTGATGGAAAATGTCCAGATTGTGGAAGAGAAGTAACAAAAGCAAGTGAAGAGGCATATTTTTTTAAATTAGATAAGTATACAAAAAGATTAGAAGATTATATTGAATCACATCCAGATTTTATTCAGCCAGAAAGTAGAAAAAATGAAATAATTAATAATTTTTTAAAACCAGGATTACAAGATTTATGTGTGTCAAGAACATCATTTAAATGGGGAGTACCAGTTAATTTTGATGATAAACATGTAATTTATGTTTGGATAGATGCTTTAAGTAATTATATTACATTCTTAGGTTATGACCCAGATGGTTCAGCAGAAGAATTTGATAAATATTGGCCTGCAGATATTCATTTGATAGGTAAAGATATTTTAAGATTTCATACTATTTATTGGCCAATAATGTTAATGGCATTAGATTTACCACTACCTAAAAAGATATTTGGACATCCATGGGTTCTTTGTGGTGAAGATAAAATGAGTAAATCAAAAGGAAATATTGTTTATGCTGATGATTTAGTAAAAGAATTTGGTGTAGATGCTATAAGATATTATTTATTACATGAAATACCTTTTGCTAGTGATGGAACATTTACTTATGATTTACTAATCGATAGAATTAATTCTGATTTAGCTAATACACTTGGAAACTTAGTTAATAGAACTATTTCAATGGTTCATAAATACTTTGATGGCATAGTTTATGAGCCAACAGAATTTGAAGATGTAGATGAAGATTTAAAAAATATTGTACTTAGTACACCAATTAAGGTAGAAGAAAAAATGAATGAATTAAAAGTAGCTGATGCTATAGATGAAATATTTGAAATATTTAGAAGAAGTAATAAATACATAGATGAAACAACTCCATGGCTTCTTGCTAAAGATGAAAGTAAACAAGAAAGATTAAAGACTGTTCTTTATAATTTATTAGAATCTATTAGAACAGGGGCTGTTTTATTACAAGCCTTCTTACCAGATACAGCTGATTCTATATTCCATCAATTAAATACCGAAAATAGAGGTATTGATAGTATTAATTTTAAAGGTTTAGATTACGAAATTAAACTTAATAATCCAACCCCTTTATTTGCAAGAATAGATAAAGAAAAGAAAATAGAAGAATTATTAAATAAATAAAATAGTGTAAAGAAGTGTAAAATGTAATAATTTGTCGTAAAAAAAAGTCCAAAATCATTTGAAACAGCTATCTATATATGTTATATTAGTCTCGTGCTGTGAAAAATTTAGAGATGAAAGAGGAGAAAAATGACTATTGATAGTACTAAAGAAATGAAGTATGTAGTAACCTCCTTATCAATTGGAGCAATATTAGTTTTTATTAGTGCCGCAGTAGATAGTAATATGATAGATTTCATATATGGAATTTGCATTATAATTTTTTTGATAAGATACATATTAATTTGTAAAGCAAAATAGAAAATTATACTACAATATGGTATAATTTTTTATTGGAGGAATGTTATGGTAGTAGATACACATTGTCATTTAGACAAACAATATTATGATTCGGTAGAACAATTAATAGATGAAATGAAAGATAATATAATAATTGCAAGTGCTGTTGATTTAAAAACAACAGAAGAAGTTGTAAAATTATGTAATAAATATACAAATGTATATGGAACAATAGGATTTCATCCAACCGAATTAGATGATTATAGTGAAGAAAATTTAAAAAAAATAGAACAGCATTTAAGTAATCCTAAAATAGTTGGCATAGGAGAAATAGGATTGGATTATCATTATGGTAAAGAAGAAAAAGCCAAACAAATCAAAGTTTTTAAAGAACAATTATTATTAGCTAAAAAATATAATAAAACAATAGTTATTCATAGTAGGGATGCTGCTTTGGATACATATAATATATTAAAAGAAGTTGATATAACTAATAATAAAGTAAATATGCATTGTTATAGTTATAGTTTAGAAATGGCAAAAGAATTTAAAAAATTAAATATTAAGTTTGGTATAGGTGGAGTATTAACTTTTAAAAATAGTCAAAAATTAAAAGATGTAGTAGAATATTTAACATTGGATGACATATTATTAGAAACAGATAGTCCATATTTATCACCAGAGCCTTTAAGAGGTAAAGTAAATCATCCAATAAATGTAAAAATAGTAGCGAATAAGATAGCAGAGCTTAAAAATACATCTGTCGAAGAAGTAGAAAAAAGGACCACAAAAAACGCAATTTATCAATTTGACTTAAAAATATAAAAAGTGATAAAATTTATATGAGAGGTGGAGTAAATGAATCTCTATATATTAGAAATAATAACTAAATTTATAAGAGTATTATTTTTAACATTTATATCTATTTTTAATATAAATTTTTATAGTGAACAAATAAAATATGTTGAAAATACAATATTAAATAAAGATAACTATGCTGTTAATAGGATAGTAGTTGAATCAAAACAAGTAGTTTATAATAATAAAAAAAATGATTTAATAAATAAAGAAAATAATAAAAAAGTAGAAAATAAACAAATAAATCAAAATAAAACAAAAAAAACAGAAGAAAAAAACATAACAACCAATACAAATAAAAAAGTAATTACTAAAGAAATAATACCTGTTGTAAAACCAAAAGTAGAGACTGAACAATTTGTAGGTAAACTAACAGGATATGGGCCAGATTGTTATGGTTGTTCAGGTAAAGGAAATTTAGCTTGTAAGACAAGAGAAAAAACAACACATAACTTATATAAAGATGGTATATACTACAATGATTTAGAATATGGAAAAGTTAGAATATTATCTGCAGCAACTTCAAAATTTAGTTGTGGTACTATAATAGTTGTTACAAAACCAGGTATGGAACCATTTACGGCTATTGTTTTAGATACAGGTGGAGATATGATAAAGGCTTGGAAAAGAAATGAAGTGTGGATGGATTTAGCATATTCATCTGTTTCAAAAGCTAGTTCAGATAATTTAGTTGGTAAAAATATTACTTTTAGTGTACAAAGATGGGGATGGTAATCCCTTTTTCTTGTTTTTTAGCAAAAATTTATATATAATTTAACTAGGATGTGATTTTATGTATTATTCTACATCAAAAATGAAACAATTTTTAGAGAAGAATAATTTTAAATTAAAGAAAATGTACGGTCAAAATTTTATTACAGATGAAAATATTATTAATAGTATAATAAAGCGTGCTAATATTGATTCAAATACATTAGTAATAGAGATAGGACCAGGGATAGGTTCTTTAACTTATAAGTTAGCCGATATAGCTAAAAATGTACTTTGTTATGAAATAGATAAAACGCTAGAAACATTATTATATGATACGTTAAAAGATAAGGAAAATGTTGAAATTATTTTTAACGATTTTTTAAAACAAAATATTAAAGAAGATATCAAAAAATTTGATTATAAAAAATTATATGTAGTAGCTAATTTACCATATTACATAACTACTCCTATAATTTTAAAATTAATTGAAGATGAAATTAATGTTGATAAAATAGTTGTTATGGTTCAAAAAGAAGTAGGAGATAGATTTAAAGCAGTTCCAGGTTCTAAAGATTATAATTCTTTATCAATTTTTTTGAATTACTATTATGATGTAAAAAAAATATTGGATGTTAGTCGTAATGTTTTTTTACCAAAACCTAATGTTGATAGTATTGTTGTTGAATTTAACAAAAAAGAACATAAACCAATAAAAAATGAAAAATTGTTTTTCAAATTAATAAAAGATGCTTTTAAACAAAAAAGAAAAACATTAAGAAATAATTTAAAAGATTATGATTTAGAAAAAATAGAAGACGTTTTAAAAAAACATAATATGGATTTAACTATACGTGCAGAACAAGTAAGTATAGAAATATTTATTGAAATAGCAAGTAATCTATAAATAGACAATTTAAGACAAAAAAAAATCATAAAATGTTGTTGGTGATACCATGATAGAAATAACTAATAAAATATTTTGGGCAACAGCAACTTTTTTTATTATCATATCAAGTGTATATTTTACTTTAAAATTGAATTTTGTTCAATTTCATTTTAAAAGAATGTTAAAAAATTTGTTTAAAAAAACAAAAACAAATGGAATCAAACCATATCAAACTCTTATGATGGTTTTAGCTGGTAGAATAGGTGTTGGAAGTATAGCAGGAGTTGCATTAGCAATTTATTTAGGTGGGATAGGTTCTATCTTTTGGATGTGGATAATTGGGTTTTTATCTGCAACTAATTCTTTTGTTGAAACAGTACTTGGAAATATGTATAAAGAAAAAGATGAAGAGAATATATATAAAGGTGGACCAAGTTATTATATAAAAAATGGTTTAGGTTATAAAAAATTAGGTGGTCTTTATGCTTTAATAATAATTGTTAGTTATGTTTTTGGATTTTTAAGTATTCAATCAAATACTATAACAAAATCAATAAATCAAGTGATTGATATAAATCCTGTTATTATTGGAATTATTATTGTAATAATAACATATATAATAATATTTGGTGGTATTAAAAAAATAGCAGCTACAACATCTAAACTAGTTCCATTTATGACCATTGGTTATATAGCTATAGCTATTTATATTTGTATAATAAATATAAATCTTATTCCTGATATATTATTATCCATTATTAAAGCTGCTTTTAAGTTAAGACCATTTTTTAGTGGCTTTTTAGCAACTTTAATAATAGGAGTGCAAAGAGGAATATTTTCAAATGAAGCTGGTTTAGGTACAGGTGCTATTGCTTCTTCAACGGTTGAATCAAATGATTCAATTGGACAAGGTTATTTGCAAATGTTAGGAGTTTATATAACAACAATGTTAATATGTACATCAACTGCAATAATAATTTTAACATCACCATATAGTTCAATTAATGTTTTAGATATGAATGGTATTGAAATAACTCAATTTGCATTTAGATACCATTTAGGTAATATAGGAGATTATTTAATAATTTTATCGATAATTTTATTTTCCTTTTCAACAATATTAACAGGTTATTATGATGGAGAGGCAAGCTTAAAATATTTCTTTAATAATATAAAAAAAAGTTATCTTTTAATACTTAAGTTATCAACATTGGTAATATTATTTTTTGGCTGTATAATTTCATCACAATTATTATGGGATATAGTGGATATTATGGTTGCAATACAAGCACTGATTAATATATATTCATTAATTATGTTAAGAAAAGTGGTAATAAGGGAATATAATACTTATAATAAAAAGTAATATATGGTACAATGTAGTTGGTGGTAATATGATAAATAAAAAATGGGATATAGTATTAAAAGATGAATTTAAAAAAGATTATTTTAAAAATTTAGGAATATTTGTTAAAAGCGAATATAAGAATAAAAGAATATATCCAGAATATAAGGATATTTTTAACGCTTTAAGATATACTGATTATGATGAAGTAAAAGTTGTTATTTTAGGGCAAGATCCATATCATGGTGAAAAAGAAGCTCATGGTCTTTCATTTTCAGTAAAAGAAGGAGTAAAAATGCCACCATCACTTCAGAATATCTTTAAAGAATTAAAAAATGATGTAGGGGTTTCAAGAACGCAAACCGACTTAACTGATTGGGCAAAACAAGGAGTTTTGCTTTTAAACTCAATTATGACAGTTGTACAAAATAAACCTTTATCACATAAAAATAAAGGTTGGGAAATATTTACTGATACAATTATTAAAAAATTAGGTGAAAGAGAAGAACCAATTGTTTTTATTCTTTGGGGTAGTTATGCACGTAGTAAAAAAGAATTAATAAAAAACAAAAAGCATTTAATTTTAGAAACAGTGCATCCTTCTCCTTTATCAGCTAGTAGAGGTTTTTTTGGAAGTAAACCATTTTCAAAAACAAATCAATTTTTAAAAAACAATAATATACAAGAAATAAACTGGTAAATAATATTGAAAATAGTACTTAATTAGTATAAAATTGTAATTAGAGGTGTTTAGATGAAAAATGCATTTATATTTTTACAAAATAAAATAAAATATGGTGATTCTATAGTAGTAGCTGTTAGTGGTGGACCTGATTCTATGGCCCTATTACATTTAGCAGTTAAATTAAAAGAAAAAACTGATATAGAAGTAATATGTGCTCATGTAAATCATAATGTTCGAAAAGAAAGTTTTCAAGAAAAAATAATGGTAGAAAACTATTGTGATGACCATAATATATTATTTGAAAGTATGGTTATCGAAGATTATGGTGATGATAATTTTCATAATGAAGCAAGGACTAAAAGATATAGCTATTTTCATCAAATAATAAAAAAATATAATGCATCTTATCTATTAACAGCTCATCATGCTGATGATTTAATGGAAACTATATTGATGCGTATAGTTAGAGGATCTACGTTAAGAGGATACAGTGGTTTTTCAAAAGAATTACATATGGATGATTATACAATATTAAGACCATTAATTGAAGTATCAAAAGAAGAAATACAAAACTATAATAAAGAAAACAATATAGAATATGCTATTGATCAATCTAATTTTAAAGATGTTTATACAAGAAATAGATTTAGAAAATACATAGTACCTGAATTAAGAAAAGAAGATCCCAATGTTCATAAAAAATTTTACAAATTTAGTAAAATTTTGCTTCAATATAATAATTATATAGATAATCAGGTAAAACAAATAATAAATAAAGTATATGTTCAAAATGTTTTAGATATAGATGAATTTAATAAATTAGATTATGTAATTGCTATGAAAATCATATACTATATTTTAGAAAAGATATATAATGATGATTTAATGTTGATAACTGACAATCATGCTGAATTGATATATAATTTAACAAAAACAACAAAAGCTAATTCATTAATATATTTACCAAATAATCTAAAAGCAATAAAAGTTTATAATAAAATAGAATTTACAATAGATAAGCAATTACCAACTGAATATGAGATAGAAATAATAAATTATTTAAATTTACCAAATGGACATATAATAGAAAAAGTTGATAATAGTTCATCAGATAATAATTATGTATGTCGACTTAGTAAAGAAGAGGTTTTATTTCCACTACATGTTAGGACAAGGAAAGATGGAGATAAAATGAATGTTAAAGGAATGGTTGGGCGAAAGAAAATAAATGATATATTTATTGATAGCAAAATAAGTCAGGAACAAAGAGATATGTGGCCAATCGTTGTTGATTCAAACGGAGTAATTGTATGGTTGCCTGGATTAAAAAAATCTAAATTTGATAAAACAAAAGATGAAAAATATGATATAATACTTAAGTACTATTAAAGGAGGAAATATCAATGAATAAAAAAACTGTAAAAAGAGGTTTATTACCTTATGTGTTTATCATAATTATAATGTTTGGTATGTTATTTTTTATAAATAATAATAATAGAAAAATAAATTATATAACATATGATGAATTCATAGTTGAAATGAATAAAAATAATGTCAAAGAAATTACAATAACACCAAGAAGTAATGCCAGTGTATACGAAGTGCGTGGTAGTTTAAAAGATTATTCTGAAAAAGAAAGTTTCTTCTTTAGAGCTCCATTAGCAGAAGAAGTAATGAATCGTTTATTGGCTGCTGAAACAGATAATCTATTTAAAATAAAAACAGAATCTGATCCGTCTTCAAGTACTATTTTACTTTTAATAATTAATGTTTTACCAATTGTTATATTGGTAGCAGTTGCTTTCTTCTTTATCTCAAGACAGATGAATTCAGCTAATAAATCAATGGATTTTGGAAAAAGTAGAGCTAGATTAAATGAAGAAAGAAAAAAGGTTACATTTAATGATGTAGCAGGGCTTAAAGAAGAAAAAGAGGAAGTTCAAGAATTAATCGATTTTCTAAAAGAGCCAAAAAAATTCCAAAAATTAGGTGCAAGAATTCCTAAAGGAGTTTTACTAGTAGGTCCTCCAGGAACAGGTAAAACTTTACTTGCTCGTGCTGTAGCTGGAGAAGCAAATGTTCCATTTTATTTTATAAGTGGTTCTGATTTTGTTGAACTTTTTGTAGGTGTAGGAGCATCTCGTGTTAGAGATATGTTTAGACAAGCAAAACATAATGCACCATGTTTAATCTTTATCGATGAAATAGATGCAGTTGGGCGTCAAAGAGGTTCTGGTATAGGTGGAGGTCATGATGAGCGTGAGCAAACACTTAACCAATTATTAACTGAAATGGATGGATTTGGTGAAAATGAAGGAATTATCATTATTGCAGCAACAAACCGTCCTGATGTTTTAGACCCAGCATTACTTAGACCTGGAAGATTTGATCGCCAAGTTCAAGTAAACTTACCTGATAAAAAAGGAAGAGAAGAAATATTAGAAGTTCATGCTAGAAATAAAGTATTTGCTAAAGGTGTTAAGTTATCTAACATAGCTAATCGTACTGTAGGATTTAGTGGAGCTGACTTAGAAAATCTATTAAATGAGGCTGCTTTACTTGCAGTAAGGCGTAACAAAAAAGCTATAACAATGGCTGAAATAGATGAAGCACATGATAGGGTTTTAATGGGACCTGCTAAGAAATCAAAGAAATATACTGAATATGAAAAAAAATTGGTTGCTTATCACGAAGCAGGGCATGCTGTACTTGGAATAAAATTAGATGGAGCTAATGATGTTCAAAAAATTACAATAATTCCAAGAGGTTATGCCGGTGGATATACAATGATGCTACCAAAAGAAGAAAAATTCACAGCTACCAAAAAAGAGTTAACTGAAAGAATAATAGGTCTTATGGGTGGTAGAGTTGCTGAAGAGTTAGTATTTAATGAAGTTACAACAGGAGCTCACAATGATTTTGAACAAGCAACTAAAATAGCACGTGCTATGGTTACAGAATATGGTATGAGTTCACTTGGACCAATGCAATTGGAACAACAAGAAGGTAGTGTTTTCTTAGGTAGAGATTATAATAAAAGTCGTAATTTTTCAGGTCAAGTTGCTTTTGAAATAGATCAAGAAATGCGAAAAATAATTGATGAATGTTATAAAGAAGCAATAAGAATAATTAAGAAAGAGAGAAAATTATTAGATTTAATTGCTAACACATTACTTGAATGTGAAACAATAACAAAAGAACAAATCGATTATTTGGTAGAACATGGATGTTTACCAGATGAAGATAATGAAGTAGATGCTAGCGATTTTAAAGAAGTAAGTTTAGAAGATTTAACTTTAACAGAACTAAAAGATTTAGCATCTGAGCATGGAATAAAAGGTTATTCTAAAATGACTAGGGAAGAATTAGAAGAAGCATTAAAAGATTTAATATAAATATAAACAGAGAAAAAATTTCTCTGTTTTTTTATAAAGACTTTAAAAGATACAAAAAATATGATAAAATGGTAAATAGATATTTTAGTAGAAAATGGTGATAGTATGGGAAAGATTATTGCTTTAGTAAATCAAAAAGGAGGAGTAGGAAAAACTACATCTAGTATAAATTTAGCTGCTTCTTTAGGAGTTTTAAAAAAGAAAGTTTTACTAGTTGATTTAGATCCACAAGGAAATTCAACAACAGGAGTAGGAATAAGTAAAACTGACTATGATAAAAGTATATATGAATTGTTAAAAGATGAAGCTCAGTTACAAGAAGTAATAATTAAAACAAATTTTAAAAATCTATATTTAATTCCAGCAACTATAAATTTAGCAGGAGTTGATTTTGAATTAATGGAAAAAAGCAAATTAGATCCTACATTTGTAAAAGGAAGTCAATTAAAAAAATACTTAGATCAGGCAAAAAATATATTTGATTACATAATAATTGATTGTCCCCCATCACTAGGAATTCTAACTACGAATGCTTTAACAGCTTCTGATTCTGTTATAATTCCAGTACAATGTGAATTCTTTGCTTTAGAAGGAATAATGCAGTTATTAAATACTATTAGATTAGCCCAAAAGAATTTAAATCCAACTTTAAGCATTGAGGGTGTTTTACTTACAATGTTGGATGCTAGAACTAATTTGGGATTAGAAGTAGTTGAAGATATAAAAAGTTATTTTACAGATAAAGTATATGATACTATCATTCCTAGACTTGTGAAGTTATCAGAATCTCCAAGTCATGGTAAACCAATATTAGCTTATGATTCAACAAGTAGAGGGACTGAAGCATATCTAAATTTAGCTAAGGAAGTGATTGAACGAAATGGAAAATAAGAAAAGAGCTTTGGGAAGAGGTTTAGAACAATTATTTAATGGTGAAAATTTAGATTTAGAAACAATAGAAAAATCAATATATGAAACATCAACAAATGAAGAAATAATTGAAGTTAATTTAGATGATTTAAGAGTAAATCCATATCAACCAAGAAAAATATTTGATGAAACATCTTTACAAGAATTAGCTGAATCTATTAAACAACATGGCGTTTTTCAACCAATTATCATAAAAAAAAGTATAAAAGGATACGAAATAGTAGCAGGAGAAAGAAGAGTTAGAGCTTCTAAATTAGCAGGTCTTACTACAATACCAGCTATTATAAGAAATTTTAATGATTCTCAAATGATGGAAATAGCTCTCTTAGAAAATTTGCAAAGAGAAAATTTAAATGTAATAGAAGAGGCAATTGCTTATAAAAGTATGATTGAAAAATTGTCTTTAACACAAGAAGAATTATCTAAAAAAGTAGGAAAAAGTAGAAGTCATATTACAAATATATTAGGTTTACTTCGTCTTCCTAAAGAAGTTCAAAAAATGGTAATTCAAGGTAGTTTAACAATGGGACATGCTAGAACTTTAAGTAAGTTAGAAGATGAAGAAGAAATAAAAACATTAGCTAATAAAATAGTAAATGAAAATTTAACTGTTAGACAAATAGAAAATATTGAAGCAAAACCAAATTTTAAAAAGAAAAACGAATTTTCTAAAAATGAAAAACAAGAAGATTATCGTTATGTTGAAGAGATTCTTAGAGATAAATTAGATACTAAAGTAAGAATAAAAGATCAAAAAATAGAAATATCTTTTATAAATACTGCAGATTTAAATAGAATATTAGAGGTTTTAGATATTAAGGAGTAAATAATGAAACATATATTTGATACAATTTTAATTAAAGAAGTGATTTATCCAATTATTATTATTTTACTAGGTGTACTTTTTTATTTAATGATTAGTAGTTCTGTTAAAAGAATGTTTAAATCAAGATTAAATAAAATGGATAAAAGGCGTAGTAAAACGATGTGTAGTTTAATAAATAATATATTAAAATATATTATATTAGTTATATGTGTTTTAGCAATATTAGAAGTTTACAATATATCTACTAAAGGAATTGTAACATCGCTTGGAGTAGTAGGTGTTGTAGTTGGTTTAGCTTTTCAGGATACTTTAAAAGATTTATTATCTGGATTTTCTATTATATTTGAAAATGAATATGCTGTAGGAGATACAATAACAATTGGTGATTTTAAAGGAAAAGTTATTAGTTTAGGACTTAAAACAACTAAAATACAATCAGTTACGGGTGATATAAAAATATTATCCAATAGAAACATTGTTGAAGTAATAAATCATAGCTTAGAGGATTCGTATACATTAATAGATATTCCAGTATCATATGATGATAAAATAGAAAAAGTAGAAAAAGTATTATTGAATTTATGTTTAAGATTAGAAAAAGAACTACCAAATTTAATAGAAGCAAATTTACTTGGTGTAGATGAATTAGCTGATTCTTCAGTTATATTTAAAATTATGATAAAAACTAAAATAGATTATAAACATGATGTAAGAAGAGAAGTACTTAAACAGGTAAAAATAGAATTTGATAAACAAAATATATCCATTCCATATAATCAAGTGGTGGTTCATAATGCATGATTATAAATTAGGTAGTATTGTAATGATGAAAAAAAAACATCCATGTGATAATAATGAATGGGAAATAATAAGACTAGGAGCAGACATAAAAATAAAATGTTTAAAATGTGGAAGAAGTATAATGTTACCACGCATAGATTTTAATAAAAAATTAAAAAAGGTTATAAATTACTAGGAGGTACTATGAAAAAGAAAAAACAAAAAAAGGAATATTTTAAAGGTCCTGTATCAACATTGCTTGTAATTATGTTTGCTATATCAATAGTAAGTTTATTATTATCATTAATTGATTTTCAAGGAAACAAAACTTATATTGGTACAGAATCATTAGAAACATCAGTTATTGCTGTTAAAAATATTATAAGTATAGATGGATTAAAATTTGTTTTAGGGAATGCAATTAAAAATTTTGTTCAATTTAAACCTCTAGCAGTTATAATTATTTCTCTTATAGGTATAGGTATAAGTGAAAAAAGTGGATTATTGAATGCTATATTTTTTAAAATTAAAAAAATAAAGTTTGAAGTAATTATATTTGCAACATTATTTTTAGGAATTATTAGTTCTGTAATAGGTGAATATAGTTATATGTTTTTAATTCCTTTAGTTGGTCTTATGTATAAGTATTTAGATAGAAGTCCAACATTAGGAGTAATGATTTCTTTTATAGGAATAACACTAGGTTATGCAACAGGATTAATATTTAATTACGATGATTATTCTTTAGGATTGTTAACACAGGCTGCAGCTAATCTAGATGTGGATCCAAATTATAAATTTAATTTATTTTCTAATATATATATAATGGTTACATCAACATTTATTATAACATTTATAGCAACTCTTATAATAAATAGATTTTTAGTTATTAAATTTCCTAAGAAAGAAATAGCAGAACAAGAAGTTTTATATACATCAAAAAAAGGTCTTCGCATCTCATTTTTAGTAGCATTTTTAATGATAATTTTATTAGTATATACTATATTGGATGTAAAACTATTGGGTGCAGGTATATTACTTGATAAATCACAAACAACTTATGTCGCAAAATTATTTAGTGAAACATCTCCATTTAGAGAAGGAATTGTCTTTATTATTACTTTAATAATGATGGTATGTGGATTTGTTTATGGTAAAATTTCAGGAAATATTAAAGATAGCCATGAATATAGTTTAGGTCTTTCTAAAAATTTTGAAAATCTAGGAATAATGTTTGTTTTAATGTTCTTTATGTCTCAATTAATAGCAATTTTAGATTGGACTAACATTGGAGATGTAATAAGTGTTAGATTAGTAGATTTTGTAAGTTCAATGCAAATATCTGGATTACCATTAATATTAATATTTATAGTAATTGTTATAATAATGAGTATTTTGAAACCAGATTTGATTACTAAATGGCAATTACTATCTCCAACAGTAATACCTTTATTTATGCGATCAAATATAACTCCAAATTTTACCCAATTTATATTTAAAGTAGCTGATAGCATTGGTAAATGTATAACTCCATTTTTTATATATTTTATTATAGAATTATCATTTTTAGAAAAATATAGAGTTAATGATAAAAAACAAATTAGTATTTTTGGAACCTTAAAATTAATGATGCCAACAATATCATTGATAGCTTTGACTTGGATATTATTGATTGTTATATGGTATATTATAGGTATTCCAATTGGAGTAGGTACATACTCAACAATTTAGAAATTACATTGAAAACTAGTTGAAAAAAGCTAGTTTTTTTAGTATAATAAAAGATAGATTAATAATAAAAGAAAGTAGGTCGAGTAAA
>CANRLQ010000007.1 GCA_947631525.1 uncultured Bacilli bacterium
GTATAAATTATTGTTTGAGTTTCGGCTAATTTAGGTAATGATTTACATCCATTTTTTTTTAATTCATTTATAAATTCAATTATTCCAAAAGTTCTACCTGGATTTAATATAATTGTATAATTACTATCTACTTTTTTAGCTAAAACTTTTGCTAAAGTCTTATGAGCTGTCGCTGGTGTTGCTATCAAAATAACTTTTTCTAATACTTCATCTATATTAGTGGATATTTTATTTAATTCAAAATTACCGTTGATATAACCTTCACATTTTATTATTTTTTCTTGTTTTAATTTTTTTATTGTTTCTAATGAATTATTCCATATATTAACAATATTACCATTCTTTATTAAATGACTAGCCATTGCTAAAGCTTGATTACCACATCCCATAATTAATATTTTCATATATTTACCTTTTTTAATATTTTTAACCTTTCTTCTTCATTTATTATTTTATTGTTATTAGGATTATATGCTAAACATTCTCCATTTATAAATTTTGTCTTTAAATTCCCTTTAAATTTATTATTCTTCAAAATATGTACAGCATCTAGATAACCTTTTTTTACACAATCTGATAAAACTATAGGATTGGTTAAAGGATCTCTATAATTTTTATATTCATTGCAAATAAAATCAATTAAATATTTAGCTTCACTTAATAGCTTTTTTTTTCTTTTTGATATATATTCATCTTTATCAATTGAAAAATGATCAGATACAGTATGTCTAATAACGCCTTTTACAATTTTACAACTTTCAATTACTTCATTAGCTCTTGCTGCATGATTTGCTTCTGGATATCCAACAACATGAATTATATGAGGTTTTAATTCCATTTGCATAAAAGTTGAAGCCGCTAGTTGTCCTTTAGCTACATATGGATCTGCATTAAAAAGAGGAAGTCCTGCTCTAGTTTCTCGATATATTTTAAAATTATTATCCTCTAAAGGCTTAATAATTTCTTGCATTGCTAGTATACGAGCAAAATCTGATGAAAAAGATGTACCTGTTGGATTATTAAACATATACTGTGCTATATAATCTTTTACACCTAATTTTTTAGCATTATAAGCGCTTATATAACAAGCTACTACTGGTATAACATCATGAGCATCTCTAAGTCCCCAATGATGTGGTTCATTTATTTCAACAGGTATATCATTTAAGGCATGCCACCTAATTAATTCTTGAGCTTCTTTTAAAGATTGTTCTAAAGTTCTTGTACCTCTTCCATCAAGTTCGTTATACCAAAAAAGTGGTACGGCTGCCCAAGCATTATCAATATATTTTTTTAACATTTTTGCATACTTAAATACATCTTCTGTTCCACTATAACACCTCATTAAAGGAAAATTACCTCTTAAAGAGGCTTCTTTTAATTTTTTTAAATCACTTATTTTTCTTATTGGAACACCTCCTGCTCCATCAAACTCTTTTTTCATTTTATTTTGATTAAAAAAATACTGTTGTGCATTTTGATCTGGTCCTAATGAAATTATATCTAATACTTTACTTTCAGAAATTTTTTCTATTCCTTTTATTGTTTCTTCTAATGAAGGTAATCCAAAATGATGCCTAAGTACAGGATATGGATAATTACCATTTATTCGTTCTATTATTGTTTTTTCATATGTTATTACTTTTTTATTACTTAAATCATTTCTTAAAAATCTAATTGTATCATTTACATCATCATATCCATCAGATATAAAAGAAAATATATTATATTTTTTAGCTATATCAGCAACTGGTTTTGTTCCACCAAATATCCAAATTGGATTGTAATTTAATTTTTCTTTATATATCATTAATTCATCTAATAACTTTACAACATTAATTGGCGTTAATCGATAACTTATACCTATTATATCTGGTTTATATTTTTCAATATTTAAAAATAATTTATCAATCGATATTGCTGGACCTAGAAAGATGGTTTCAAAACCTTCCTCTTCAGCTATATTTAAAAAATGAGAAACACCTGCTATATGAACACAATTACCTATTGAACATCCCAATATTTTTTTCATTAAAAACACCTTATATTGTTATTATTTTTATCCATTACTTTTATTTTTTGAGATACAATCTCATTTTTAGCATTAAGTATTTTTAAATCTTTATCCTCAATTAAATATCCAGCTACTCTATCTGAACTATTAAGTATTTTTTCTACTTTCATACCTTTTGTTTTGTACTGAAAATATTGTTTTATAATTTTTATTTTTTCTAATTTATCAAAATTTTGTAAGTGATCAAATATTCCTTCATAATATACATAGTTTAACATCATATAGTTGTTATTTTTTAATAAATTTAAGTTAATATTTTTATCTAAAATAAAATTAATATATTCATTTATTATATCAATATTATTTATATTATTTATTAAACTATATTTAGAACCTCCACCAAATCTTGGACTAAATTCTAAAACACTTATATCATCATTATTAACAACTGCTTGAATTAATAAAGGACAATTTTTTAAATTAAATTCATAAGATATTTTACCAATAATATTTTTTATTTTTTCTATTACTATATCACTTATATTAGCAGGATATAAGCTTCCACTTATTGTAAAATTATTTTCATTATTCAATTTTTTAGTTTCTGTTATTGATAATATATTACCCTTCCCATTTAAAATAAAAGCATCTATACTTATTTCAGTTCCTTCATTATATTCTTCTAATATAACTGTTTTACTTCTACTTAAAGACATTGAATTTGCTAATTCCTTTTTTAACTCCATTTTATTTTTTATTTTTTTTACACCTTTAGAACTATTACAATCAACAGGTTTTAATACTAGTGGATATTTCAATTTTTCTAAATTTATATTATCAATATTTTTTATTATTTGATAATCTGATGTTTTTATATTAGCTTTTTTTAATTTATATTTCATATATTCTTTATTTGTAACAATTAAAGCTTGTTCATAAGTTAAATAACAAGGTAAATTTAACATTTCTGATACCTTTGCCATTGTAAGTAAAGCTTGATCAGTACAAGCAGTTGTTATAAGATCAACTTGTTCTTGTCTAGCAATTTCTTTTACTTTAGTAATATCTAATGTACTTATTTGATAATGTTTTGATGCATAATTTTTAGCAGGTGGATTTAAATAATAGTCAACTAATATTACTTCATAATTCCTATCTTTTAATTTTTCTATTAAGGTTATTTGATCATATCCGCCTGCTAGAACCAATATTTTTTTCATTATTATCTTCTCCTATAATTTATATTATTCAACAGGTAGTTAAAGCATTCAAAATTAAATATTTTAGCAAATGAAAAATAAATTATTATTCCTAGTATTATTTGTAATAATAAAATTAAAATTTTACTTAAAGCTAAAAATTTAACAAAATAAACTATAACACCCATTAATATTGATATGACAAGCGATGGTAATATATCCTTTATTTGTTCAAAATAACTGTAATTTAATAATTTTTTATTCGGATAAGCATTTATAAAAGTAGAAGTAATACTTGTAAATGCTTGACCAATAGCCATTATATATACTCCAAATTTTACTGTAATTAATAAAACAAATATTCCAAATATTTTTTTTATTATTTCTAACTTTAAATATATATCACTTCTTCCAATAGCATTTATAGCTTGTAAATTAGCTGTATGAATTGGCCATAAGGCATATGATATAGATAATATTTGAATAAAAGGAATACAATTTATCCATCTATCAGTTAACAATATACTAACAATACTATCAGCTGTAACGATTAAACCTATCATCATTGGAAAAAGAAAAAAAGAACTTGTTACGATTGATCTTCTAACCATTTTTTTTAAATCTTTTTTATTATCTTGTTTAATAGATAGAGTTGGTAACATAACAGTTGATATAGTTCCATCAATATTTATAGCAATTATATTAGGAAATTGCTTGCCACGATTATAATAAGCTAAGGTAGAACTATTATATACCTTTCCAATTATTAAATCGTATATATTACGATAAACAGTATCTATTAAAGATGAACATAACAATTTCCATCCATAAGAGAACAATGTTTTTAGTCTTTTAAAGGATATTATTAATTTAGGTCGCCATTTAACAGTAAACCATAATATTATTGTAAATAAAAACATATTTAATAATTGTTGAAATACAAGAGCCCATACTCCATAATTTAAATAGGCTAAAAATATTCCAATTATTCCTGATATAATTACACTAGTTAAACTACCATAAAAATATTTTTTAAATGAAAGACTACGAGATATTACAGCACTTTGTATAGAATTAATTGCTCCTAAAAATAAAGTGAGTGATAAAATTCTAATTACATTTATTAAAATTTCTTTATTATAAAATTTAGCTATTAGAGGTGATAAAAAAAATAATAAAATATACAGTATTAAAGCTACGGTTAAGCTTAGATAAAATACTGATGAATAATCTAAATCATCAACTTGTTTTTTTTGGATTAAAGCTGTATTAAATCCAGATTGAATGAAAACATTAGCTATTGTTATAAAAACAGTTACAATTGCAACTACGCCATAATCATCTGGAAGTAATAATCTTGCTAAAATAATTTGTAAAACAAATTGGATACCCTGTGTTCCACTTTTTTCTAAAAATTTCCAAATGAGTGATGAAATAACTTTATTTTTATTCATATAATCATCTTCTTACTATTATTTTATAAATCATTGGAAAATAAGTATTTAATATTACTCTTATTTTCATTCTTGTACTTAAATCTTTTTTTATTTCTTTTATATCTTTTTCATACATTTTTTTATCAAGTAAATATACTAATGCTTTATTTCTATTTATTGATTTTTTAAAATATTTATCATATTTATATTTAGTATATTTATTAATATTATTATAAAAATCTAATACTTTATTTAATCTATTTATTTCTTTATTTTTATCTTTGGAATCATTTTTCCATTTATCCATAAGTGAATTACCTGTTCCTACTCTATATACTACTAATGGTTCATTAATATAATAAGCATATCCTTTGCTTGTACTTATAAGTTCTAAAGCAATATCTCCTGATATGGCATTATCATACCAATTTGGAAAAGGTATAATAGAATTTCTTCTAATAACATAAGATGCTGTAGCAATAGCACCTAAATTATCTAATTCACCAGCATTTAGTATCTTTTTTTTACTTTTTATTTTTTTTTGTTTCATTTTCATATTTTTTTGATTTAAAATATAACAATCACTGAAACAAAAAGTACAATTTATATTTTTTTCCATATAATCTATTTGTTTTTGTAATTTATTTTCATCATACCAATAATCATCTCCTTCAATAATTGCTAAATATTTACCTACAGCTTTTTCTATAGCAATTTTAGTTGCTTTTTTCCCTTTTTTATATTGATTTTCTTTTTGTAATATGGTTTTAATATTTTTACATTTATTTTTGTATTCTTTAATTATTTGAACAGTATTATCTTGTGAAGCATCATCATGAATTATTATTTCATAATTAAATTTTACTTTTTGTTTTAAAATACTATCTAAACATTTTTTTATATATTTTTCGTGGTTATATGTTATACATATAATACTTACTAAGATATTATTTTTCATATTATCACTTTCCTTTAATTATTTTAGATTATTTTTTTATCTATTTTTGTCAAAAAAATGTTTAATTTAAATAAAAAAACAGATATATTACTACATCTGTTTAAATATTCTTATTAAAGCCTTTATTTTTATCATTTTGTTGTCCATAAACTTTCTTAAAATTTAAAACTTTTACATCTTCTTCTTTTATTAAATTTATATATTCATACTGTTTATATGAATTTAAAATACTTATATTTAATTCATTACCTAATTGTTGATTTTTAATTTTTTCTTTAACATTGGAAATTATTTGAGAAAATGGAAATTCGACATTATAACAACTTATCAATCCTACAACAATTTTTCTACAGCTATCACTTTGTAATAATTTTTTTAAGTCTGCTCTTATAGGGATAGAAGAACCAACTGGTACTTTAGAATTACAATATAATTTACCATCCCAATTCATTAAATCAATTTGACTATTAATATAATTTTTTGATAAATAATATGCTAAAACATTTGCTAACAAATAATTATATATTTCTTTGTTTTCTTCATCAATTACAATATTAATTCCTTCATGTATAACAATATCGTTAATTTGTTGCATATTCAAATTAATAGTCATTTTATTTCTATTATCCGATGTTGAATTATATAACTTAAAAGATAAACATGCACTTATTTTTTGTTTTCTATATTTATCCATTAAAGATAGGCTCTTAAACTTATCATGAAATTTTTTAAACATATCTAACCATTCATCACATTTTTTTATTATCTCATCCTTTGATGTAATTGGTTCTATACCTACTTTTTCTAACATTCCCCTTCCACTAATCTTTTTAATTATAGATGAATCACCTAGTATTTCAAGTTTATTTCCATTATTTTTAATTTTGATACTTAAATTAGTACCTGGTACTGTTAAATTTATATCATCATTTTTTTCAAGAACAATATATTCTTCTCCATTTTCTCTTTCAAATTTCATTCAAAACCTCCTAAAAAATCATATGACTATTATAACATACTTTTTTCAATTTATCACTTTTTTTATATTATTAATTAATAATACAAGGATAGTTAATAAATTTTTTATTATATTTATTTCATTAATTTTCATCTATTTAATAAAAAAAACTTTGAATTCAAAGTTTATTGTGTTTCCATAAATTTTTTATATTCTTCTATTACACTATCGGGATCACCAATTTTTTTAATTTCACCATTATGTAACCATAATACTTCATCACATAAGTTTTTAATAGTGTCTAGACTATGAGAAACAATTACAACTGTTCTATTATCATCGCCTATTAATTCTTTCATTTTATTATAACTTTTCTCTTTAAAAGCAGCATCCCCAACACTTAATACTTCATCAATTAAAATTATATCTGTTTCTAAAATAGCTGTAATTGCAAATGCAAGTTTTGAATGCATACCTGATGAATATGTTTTAACTGGTTTATAAATAAAATCACCTATATCAGCAAATTCAATAATTTCTTTTTCTTTTTCTTTTATTTGTGATTCACTAAACCCTAATAACATACCTGATAAGTAAATATTTTCATAACCTGTTAATTTAGGTTGGAAGCCTACTCCAATCGAAAGTAGTGATACTGTATTACCATGAAGATCAATAATACCTTTATCTGGAGAAAAAATACCTGCTAAAGCTCGTAAAGTAGTTGATTTCCCACTACCATTTTTACCTATAAAACCTAAAATTTTTCCTTTTTCTACTTGGAAAGATATTCCTTTTACGGCTTCAAATATTTCTTTACTATTTTTTGTACCTTTAAATAAAGATCTTTTTATAGAAAATTTTTTCAAACCTCTATAACTTATATGTAAATTTTTTACTGTTATTGCAATTTCCTTTTTCATTATATCACCTTTGCATAACTATTTTCATATTTATGAACAATATGTACTCCAATTGCTACTAATATTATACCTGCTACAAACCAAAAACTCATCATAACTAAAGAAGGTAATTGGCCTTTTAAAAAAATTGTTCTAAATGCGTTTATAATATAAGCAACAGGATTACATCTAAGTAATATACTATTAAATGGCTTTGGCACTTTAGTTGCTAAATTATAAAATATTCCTGACATATAAAAAACTAATCTTAAAGTAAGTGAGGTTACATTTGCTAAATCTTCTACAAATATTCCATAATGAAGTAATATTGTTGATACTCCAAATGTTACTAAATAAATTATAATCAAAAGTGGTATAAAATAAAGATATGTTATTGATAATGGTACTTTAAAAATAAACATAAGGATAAATACTAATATCCAAGATATTGACATTTTGAATAAATTAACAAATGTTTTTTGTAAAATAAGTATATATTTAGGTATATATATTTTTGTTACTATTGCTCTATTATTACTTACAATTTTTACACTTGAATTAACTGTTTTATTAAAGAAGTCCCATACAGTTAAACCAATAAAAATAAATACTGGAAAATATGGTTCTGATGATCTAAATATAACAGCAGCTATAAATATATATATCATCATAAAACATAAGGGATCTAATATCCACCATAACCAATTTAAATAAGAACCTGCTACTTCACTTTTTAAATCTGCTTTTGCAGAAAATACAGCATATTTAAAGTATTTTTTTATGTTATCAATAAATCTTTTCATAAAATCACCTTATCTTTAAGATTTAAACATGTATATTATAACATATACAAATATGTTTTTCAAATAAATTGGCATTATTTGTAAAAATAAAAACAGCCTTAGCTGTTTTTTAAAATCCTGAACATTTTCCACAATCAATATTGCAAACTTGGTCTTCTTCTGAACAAGTATATTGTGGTGTATAAGTATGTTTATATATATGTTTATTTATAGTATGAGTGTGTATTGGACATACATGTGGTACTTCATGATAAAATTCTTGTTCTACACATTTAGTTATAGTTGGTTCAATAACTGGTTGTTCATTACAACAACCACCTTGTTGCATTCCAAATGGCATACCAAATCCCATACCATTTTGTCTATTGTCATTACAACATCTTCTATTAAACATAATCATTTCCCCCTTATCTAATTTATAATATGAACCTAAAAAAAATAAGAATGTGTATATTCCTATTTTTATAATTATTAATTAAAATGGCATTTTGAAATTACCGTTTTTCATCATTTTCATCATTTTTTTCATTTCTTCAAATTGCTTTAAAAGTCTATTTACTTCTTCTACATTTCTTCCACTACCTTTAGCAATTCTTAATTTTCGACTTGATTTAAGTATTTCAGGATGTTTTCTTTCATAAGATGTCATTGATAATATTATAGCTTCAATATGAGCTACATCCTTAGGATCTATTTTTACATTATTAATACCCATTTTTTTAGCTCCTGGAATTAATTTTATTAAATTTTCTAAAGGTCCTAATTTTTTTATTTGCTTAAATGTACTTAAGAAATCCTCTAAATCAAATTTACCATTTTGCATTTTTTTAGCGGTATTATAGGCTTCATCTTGGTCAATAACTGATTCTGCCTTTTCAATCATTGACATAATATCTCCCATACCTAAAATACGACTAGCCATACGTTCTGGATAAAACTCTTCTAATCCATCTAATTTTTCACTAACACCTATAAATTTAATTGGAACATTTGTTAAATGTCTAATTGATAATGCTGCTCCACCTCTGGTATCACCATCTAATTTAGTTAAGATAGCACCAGTTAATTTTAATTTATTATTAAATCCCTCTATTACATTTATAGCATCTTGCCCTGTCATACTATCAACTACTAATATTGTTTCTATTGGCTTTATTTCATTTGCTATATCTTCTAACTCATTCATTAATTCTTCATCAATTTGAAGACGCCCTGCTGTATCTATTAAAACATAATCATAATTATTTTCTTTGGCATATTCAATAGCATTTTTACATATTTCTACAGGATTTTTCTTTCCTTCTTCATATACTTCGATATTTAATTGTTTACCAAGTTGTTTCAATTGTTCAATAGCGGCTGGTCTATATATATCACATGCTACTAATAGAGGCTTTTTTTTATAATTTTTTCTTAAATAATTGGATAGTTTAGCAATTGTTGTTGTTTTTCCACTACCCTGTAATCCTACTAACATTAAAGTAGCTGGGTTACCTACTGTATTTAAATCTTCTTTTTGACCACCTAATAATGATACTAGTTCATCTTTTACTATTTTTACAAACATTTCACTAGGTTTTAGACTTTTTACAACTTCTTCTCCTAAAGCCTTTTGTTTTACATTTGCTATAAATTCTTTTACTACTTTATAATTAACATCAGCTTCTAAAAGTGCAAGCCTTATTTCCCTTGTTACTTCACCAATATTATCTTCAGTTATTTTTCCATAACCTTTAATTTTATCTATAGCATTTTGTAATCTATCTCCTAAATTTTCAAACATTCTATCACCTCTTAATATTTTATCAAAATTATAAAAAAAATACTATAGATAGTATTTTAAATTTTATATTTTTTTACCATTTGTTCTTCTTCTAATTCTTTTCGATATTCTTCTATTTTTTCAAATTCATCTAAATAATTATTTTTATTCTTATTTTCTAATGTTTTTATTACCGTACTTGAGATTCCACTTATAATTAATATTGTAGATAAAAGTCCATTATCTGAAAAAAGTAACATTCCAAGTCCTGTTCCTGATATTAACATACTTACTGAAGTATTTATATATAATTCTTCTAATTCGTTATATTTTTTATTATATAAAACGATTAGTTTTTTTAAATATTCTTTTTGTTTTTTTGTAGACATTTTTTCTTTTTCCATTTTATCCACTATCTTTTCCATTATTGATTCTGAAAATTCCATTTTACTCCTCCTAGTTATTAGCACAAACTAATGTCAATTTTCCTAATATAATAAAATAGGTGATTATTATGCCAAATGGATGGAAAAATTGGTGGTGTGGTAAAAATAAATGGGGATGTTTAATTTATATTTTTGGCATTTTACTTTTTTATCAATTAATTTTGACTTTCTTTTTTGTAACAAGATTTAATTTAATAATTTTATATTTATTTATCTTTGGTATTTTTTTCTTTTTTTTCCAAATAATATGATGATAATAAATTTTCTGTTTTATATAAAACGTCTATCTGTTTACTTATAGCTTTGGTATTTTCATATATATTATTATCAAATTCTATTTTGTCTGGCAAAGAGATAAGTATAAACAATAATAATCTTTCTTCTTGTAGAAGTGGATAATTACTTTCATAGCGTTTTAATATAGATTCAAAATCGTAATCTAAACAGCTTTTTTTATAAAGTTTATATAAATCAAAGATAGGAAGATCAATTTTAGCTTTGTCCCAACTTATTAGATAAGAATTAGTATCCCTAATAAAATGATTTACATCTAAATTATTATGGAGAACAACAAAACGTTGTTTTCTTTTTTGGTTTATTAATTCATACCAATTTTGTAGTTCATTACTACAGTAATTAATAGATGATAAAATTTTAGATATATTACGAGCTAATAAATATTCATCTGGTCCCATATATACTTTAGTTTCTATAACACTTATTATATCATTATAATAACTATTCAAATAGTCAATATTATTAGAAATATCTTCGTATATTTTTTTATAATCATCTAAATCAATTTCTTTATAATGTGTTGTTTTATTATGAAGTAGACTTACTAAATCAATCATATCAAGCATTTTTTGTTCTAAAGGCATATCGATACCATCAATATACCTTGTAACAAAGAATTTATCATCTTCAAAAATAATCTCTGGATAATATCTAAAACTTCTAGAATTTAGATAATTATATATTTTGTCTTGATTCCTATTTTTCTCTTTGATTATTACTTTACCATCATTTGTATCAATTAAGGTTGTTTTACCTAACTTTCGATAACTATTTGCTTTTAAATCATGCTTTTTTAAAAGATTACTAATCTGTTTCATAATTATCAGGTATTATAATTTTATCACCTATTTTTAATTCATTTAAATCATTATAAATTTCTAAAGTTTCTTTTGATACACTATATTTTTCCATTATTGATTCTATTGAATCATTTTCTCTTACAATATATACTTTATATGTTTTATATGTTTCTTTTGATGAATCTAAATTATCAAATAATGATTCTATTTTTTCAACATCTTCTTCTTCAATACATCTTTTTTCCTCTACACTTGTTTCCATTTCTTGATCACCCTCTCTCTCTTCATCAATTTCTAATGTAGCTGGTTCTTTTTCTATAAAGTCTAGACTATCGATTATTGTTTCCCCTATTTTATCAACAATTACATCTATATGGATTGCTAAAACATTATCATTAACTATTTCATAATAAAAATCATCTATATCACAAGTTGATGAGGATAAGTCATATTTATCATCAAAATTGATATTAAATGGTAACTCATATGAAAAACTATCAGTATTAGTACTATTATCTGAAATTTTATATTCACCACTCAGTAAAAAGTTTCCATTAACTATTTTTTCTGATATTTTTAATGTATGCTCTAGAGAAATACTTGTTATTTCTGATAAATTAGTTTTAAAAATAATATCTTTTTTAAAAGGAATTATTTTTTTCATTTTATTTTCCCCTTTCTATCACTAAAATATATGAAAAAAAAGATAATTTTATTACCTTATCTTTTCTAATATTTTTAAACTTGTTTGTTTTAATATTTTAACATCATTAGTTTCATATTCATAATCATTACTAATTATTCTCATTAAAATATATCTTATTCTTCTACATATTCTTTTATTTTCTAGAATACTTGGACATTCTTCTATATAATTATTTAAACTCCATAGAAAGGAATTCTTATAATATAATTTATCATTTTTTTCAAATTCTTCATCTTCAACTAAAATTTTTGAATAATAATTATCGTATATTAATGACAAAATAATTCTATTTCTATATAAATTTAAAAACAATGGTTCATCTATATAAATACCATATTTTTCATAAAATCTTAATGTTCTTTTATTAAATTCATTAATATAGAAAATATCATCATCATAATTAATTTCTTGATTCAATATTTGTTTTATTTCATTATATTTTGATATATATTTAAATCTTTCTTTCCTATTATTAAATATAGTATTATTTTCAAAATAATTAATAAAATCTGTTATATTTTTTCTAATATAACTATTTATAATATGTGTTTTTTTATTATTTAAAATATATTCTTTTAATATTTCTAAACTTTCTAATGTAAATACTTCTGGAGACATACAATCAAAACTAGATAAAAAACAATTATATAAAGATTCAGTATCAGTAAATATGAATGCTTTTACATATTGAATAGAACAATATTTATCTAGTGACATCTAAATCACCGAAGTTTCTTTTTAATATTTTTAGCATTTTTTTATTTTGTAATTTATTAGAACTATTTAATAAATCAATTGTCCTGCTATATATAGTTTGATCATTAAATATAGATGGAACTATATTTAAAAATTTATAAATACTAGAATATATTTCCTTATCTTTTAATTGATTTTTTTCTTTGATATATTCTTCTTTATTTAATCCATAAATGTTTAAAATATCTAAATCTGTTTTTATACATTCTAATAATTTAATATTTTTTTTAGCTGTCAATAGAAATACTTTAATATATGTTTTTACAATTCCATATCTATTTATCAATTCACAACCTATAAAATCAGAAGCTGAATAATCTTTTAATAAATTCAATTTTCCCATATAACTATTGTATTTTTTTAGAAATTCTCTTTTTTCTTCTTTTGTTTTATTTTCATCTACATAATCTAAACAATTATATAATACTTTTCTTATATTATTATAACCTTTTTCATTATATAGTAAATTATTATCAATCATAGTATATATAGTTTCTATAGTATTTTCTTCTACAAATGTTTTATAATCTAAGTCTACTTCATTATCAATTAAGATATTTTGAACTAAGATATAATCATATAATGATTTGAATTTAACAAAATCAAATGTAGAATCTTGTAAATTTTCCTTTATATTTTTTAATTTTGATACTAATACACTTGTATTTTCATGTTTTTCTAAAATATAAATTGCTCTTCTATTTATTTCTTTATCTAAAAACATTTCAGGTAGGTCGTTAAAAAATTTTTTTATAGAATAAACATATTTTTCATCGTCTATATTATCTTCTACAAATTCTTTATCTAATAATACTTTAATAGCGAAAAAATCAAAAACTATAGATTCTTCTATTAATTTTTTATCACATAAAAATTTATTTAAATCCATATCTTTTAAATTTTCATATGTTCCAAATTTTATTAAGTATTCATAAAAATAAATATTTTCTGTGACATTTAAATCATTTATTTGACTGAATTTTTCATTTATTTTTTTTAATAATCTTAAATTATTTATTTTTTCATCTATATTAGTAGTTTCAAAATTATAATTATTTAAATAGTTAATTATAGTTCTTAAATTATCAATAGACTTTTTAGGATAATATTGTTCCTTAATTAAATCATTTATTTTAAATAATAAATCTGATAAAAAAACTTGATTAAATGTTTCAGTTGTAGAAGCAAATTCTAAATTTTCTTCTAATTTATCACAAAATAATAAATAATCAATATATAATGAATTTACATATGTATATAATCTTAATTCTTTTTCATTCATTTTTCCACCTTCTTTATATAATCAAAAACTTCTTTATAATCTTCTACTAAAATAAAATTAATATTTTGTTTTACTTCTTTTGGTAAATCATCAATATCTTTAGAATTTTGTTTAGGTATTATTATTGTTTTTATACCATTTCTTAAAGCCCCTAAACTTTTTTCTTTTAAACCACCAATTGGTAAAACTTTGCCTCTTAAAGTAATTTCTCCTGTCATTGCTAAAGTTGTATCTATTTTTTGATTTGTTAAAGCACTTATTAAAGCTGTTGTTAGAGCAATTCCTGCACTTGGTCCATCTTTTTTTATTGCTCCCTCAGGTACATGGATATGGATATCATTTTTAGTAAGTAAATTATAATCAATATCAAATTTTTTATAATTAGCTTTAATATAATTTAAAGCTATTAAAGCACTTTCTTTCATAACATTACCAAGAGAACCAGTTAATTCTAAATTATTATTTCCTTTAAAATAATTAACTTCAATAGGTAATACATCTCCGCCAAAATTTGTATAAGCTAAACCATTTACAATTCCAACTTGATCTATTTTAGCATGTGTATTAATAAATTCTTCTTTCCCTAAATAAAATTCAACTTTTTTTTCATCTATTATGTATTTATTTACTATTACTTTTTTCATAACTACTTCGGTTACTATTTTTCTTATAATAGTTGAGATTTTTCTTTCAAGCTCTCTTACACCTGATTCCTTAGTATAATTTCTAATTATTTTTAATAATGCTTTTTCTTTAAAATCAATTCCTTTATAATTTATACCATGATTTTTACATATTTTAGGTAATAAATGTTTTTTAGCAATTTCTAATTTTTCATATTCTGTATAGCCTGATAATTCAATTATTTCTAATCTATCTTTTAATGCTTCAGGAATATCTTCTATATAATTAGCTGTTGTAATAAACATAACTTTAGATAAATCGTATTCTTCTTCAATATAGTTATCACTAAAATATTTATTTTGTTCAGGATCTAATATTTCAAGTAAAGTACTAGCTGGATCTCCTTTATGTGAAACAGTCATTTTATCAATTTCATCTATTAAAAAAACAGGATTAGAGCTTTTAGCTCTTTTTAATGATTGAATAATTCTTCCAGGATTGGCTCCTAAATATGTTCTTCGATGTCCAATTATTTCTGATTCATCATTTATACCACCAACGGATATTTTAACAAAATTACGATTTAATGCTTTAGCTATTTCTGATACTAGTGATGTTTTACCCACTCCTGGTGGTCCAATTAAGCAAAGTATTGGACTTTTTAAATTATTACTAAATTTTTTTACAGCTAAATATTCTATAATCCTCATTTTAACATCTTCTAAACCGCTATGTGATTCATTTAATTTTTGTTCAACTTCTAATAAATCTTCATTATCAGTTGTATAATTATTCCAAGGTAAATTTAGTAACCAATCTATATAATTTCTAGAAACATTTAACTCAGGTGATGTTTCTGGTAATATTTCGTATTTTTTTATTTCACTTGTTATTCTATCTTTTATTTTTTTAGGAGCTTTTAATTTTTCTAGTTTTTCTTTCATTTTATCAATATCACTATCTTTTAAATATGTTTCTCCTAATTCTTCCTTAATTACTTTTATTTTTTCTCTAAGTAAATATTCTCTTTGATTGTTATCAATATTTCTTTTTACTTTACTATCTAAATTTTTCTCTATTTGAAACATTTCTGTTTCGTTATATATATCTTCTAGTAACATTTTTAATCTATCTATACTATTACTAGTATTTAGATATTCAAGAACTCTTTGATTATCTAATTGTAGATATGGTACTACTATATCTGTCATTTTATCTAAATCAGTTATATTACTAATGAGTGATAAAACACTGTTACTAATATAAGGCACTAATTTAATATAGTTTTCTAATTCTCTATATAATTTTTTTATGTATACACTTTCTTCTTTTGTTTCTATTTTTATTTTTTTTAATTCTGAAGTTATAGCTTCTAACATATCATCTTTTTTATTTACATTTAGGTATTCATGAATATATGCTCTTTTTAAACCTGTAAGTACAACTCTTATTTTACCATCAGGAAGATTTATTCGATGACTTATTTTAGCTATGACACCTATTCTTGATAATTCTTTTATATCAAAGCTTTCTTCTAATGGATCATATTTATTTATAATTAATATTTTATTATCATGAAATAATTCCGCTACATCTATTATATTTTTACTAGCGTCATTATCAAATTCTAATCTTATATCATTATTAGGTAAAAGGATAATTCCTCTTAAGATGATTACAGGTAAATCTGTTTTTATCAAAATGAACACCTCCTAATAAATTGTTTTTTATTATATTACAAAAAAATAAAAAAGTCTATTAATTTTTGACTTTTATGTTATAAAATTACTAATTTTATTTTGTAAAGATGTATATAGATAATATTATAAAGAAGGTTTCAAAAAAGAAGGATAGGATTGCTAATAAAAACACATTTAATTTACCGGCTTTTTTGTCATCATAAACAGGATACATTGAAAGGCCACCTGTTACATTACCTGCACCAATTGTTTTTACTATATTTCTTTCCTGTTGTTTATTTTCTGAATTATCTTGTTCTTGATTATTTAATTGTTGCTGCAATATTTTTTCTCTTAATTCTTTTAATTGTTCAATATCCATTTCATTTAAAATTCTTTCATCCATAAATTTCTCCTAATTTTCATATTTATTATTTAAACTATTACTAACAATAAAACTAATTATTATCTTCTTCATAAGTTATTTCTTCCATTTCTACCTGATTAATAGAATTAAATCTTTTAGTTATTTTTTCTGTTGTTGTATGTATATCTTTTACATCTTTTCCAACTGTTTCAATACTCCTTGACAATTTATCCCATCTATCCTTATATCGTTTAAATTCTTCATCTAAAAGTAGTAATTCTCTATGTATTATTTTAGTATATTTATCTCGTTCAATATTTTTCATAATAACTTGAATAGTCGTTAATGTACTAATTAGGGTTGTTGGGCTTGTTATCCAAACTCTTTTTTTATATGCATATTCTATTATATCACTGTGATATGCATTAAGTTCAGCAAATATAGCCTCTGCTGGTAAAAATAAAATAGCTTGATTACTTGTTACTTCATTTATTATATATTTTTCAGCAATCGTATCAATATGTTTTTTCATATCTAATTTAAATAATTTTTCATATTTATCTCTGGCTTCTTGATTATTATTTCTATCAACCATATTTCTATAATTTTCATGTGGAA
>CANRLQ010000008.1 GCA_947631525.1 uncultured Bacilli bacterium
TGGAACTAAACCGGATCTTTTAATTTATAGTGGGGTTCCAGCTCAAAAATTTATAGCAAATAAAGAGCCAGAAAAGGATTTAAAGATAATAGAAAATGCTATAAAAAATATTCAAAAAATTAATCCTAAAAAAATAGTATTAATTTCAACTATTGACATCTATGAAAATCCATGTAATGTTGATGAAGATTCACCAATTTTACCTAATACAGAACCATATGGAAAAGATAGAAGAATCTTAGAAAAATGGGTTCAAGATAATTTTAATGATTATTTAATAGTTAGATTACCAGGATTATATGGAAAAAATATAAAGAAAAATTTTATATATGATTTAATAAATATAATTCCAAATATTTTAAACGAAGAAAAATTTGAAGAATTATCAAGTAAAGAAAATATTTTAAAAAAATATTACCAAAAACAAGAAAACAATTTATATAAATGTAATGAGCTATCAAACGAAGAAAAGATTTATTTAAAAAAAATTTTTAAAAATTTAGGTTTCACAGCCTTAAATTTTACTGATAGCAGAGGTATATTTCAATTTTATAATTTAGAAAATTTGTGGAATCATATTGAAATAGCTTTAAATAATAATATAAAAATACTAAATTTAGCAACAGAACCTGTTTCTATTCAAGAAATTTATAAATTTATTTATAATGAAGATTTTAAAAATGAACTAAATAAAAGTATCCCATATTATGATTTTAAAACAAAATATGATAAAATTTATAATGGAATGAATGGTTATATATTCAATAAAGATTATGTATTAAACGATATTAAAAAATTTGTTAAGGCAAAAAATAACTAAATAAGGAGAAGTTAATATGAAGTTATCTATATCTAATATTGCTTGGTCAGAAAATGAAAATGAAGAAATGTATGAATTTTTAAAAGAAAATAAAATAGATTTAGAAATAGCACCAACTAAAATAATTAAAGAAAATCCATATGATCATTTAAAAGAGGCTATGGAGTATATAAAAAATTTAAAAGAAAGATATGGTATTAATATTTCTTCAATGCAATCTATTTGGTTTGGAAGAACAGAAAATATTTTTGAGAGTGAAGAAAGTAGAAATAATCTTATTTTATATACAAAAAAGGCAGTTGATTTTGCCGCTTCAATTAATTGTCCAAATTTAGTATTTGGATGCCCTAAAAATAGAAATATGTTTAATAAAAAAGAAGATTATGTAAAAGCTATTTCTTTTTTCAAAGAAATAGGGTACTATGCTTCAAAGAAAAATGTTATTATATCTATTGAACCAAATCCAATAATATATAATACTAACTTCTTAAATTATACTATAGAAGCTATTGAATTTGTAAAAGAAATTAATATAGATAATATAAAAGTAAATTATGACTTAGGAACAGCAATCCAAAATGAGGAAAATTTAGAAATATTGAAAGATAATATACAATATATAAATCATGTTCATATTAGTGAACCTAATTTGGAACTTATCAAGAAAAGAAAAATTCATGAAGAATTGTTTAAAATATTAAAAAATAAAAAATATGAAAATTATGTATCTATAGAGATGAAACAAACAGAAATAGAAAATGTAAAACAAAAAATAAAATATATTATTGATATTAGTAGGTGATGTTATGGAATACACAGATATAAAAGGTGTACCTAATTTTATATGTAAAGAGTATAACAAAAAAAACAAAGAATATTGTTTATGCATTCCTATTATCAATGAAGGGGAAAGAATAAAAAAAGAATTGGAAAAAGCTAAAGAAAATAATATCTCAAAATATGTTGATATAGTTATTTGTGATGCTGGATCTACAGATGGTTCTACAGATGATAAATTATTAAAATCTTTAGATGTAAATACATTATTAATAAAAAATGATATTGGAAAACAAGGGGCACAACTTAGAATGGGAATTTGGTGGGCTCTTGAAAGAGGTTATAAAGGTATAATTACTATAGATGGAAATAATAAAGATAGTATAGAAGATGTACCAAAATTTGTTGAAAAATTAAATGAAGGATATGATTTTGTACAAGGTTCTCGTTTTATAAAAGGTGGCGTTGCAAAAAATACCCCATTAATTAGGTATTTATCTGTTAGACTCATTCATGCACCAATAATATCTTTAACAGCAAAGCAAAAATTTACAGATACAACAAATGCATATAGAGCATATTCTAAAAAATATCTTACACATCCAGAGGTACAACCATTTAGAGATATTTTTGTAACATATGAATTATTAGCATATTTATCAGTTAGAGCAGATCAATTAAAAATGAAAACTTGTGAAATACCAGTTAAAAGAATTTATCCTAAAAAAGGGAAGACACCTACTAAAATAAGTTTTTTTAAAGGCAATTATAATTTATTAAAAATATTATTTAGCAATTTAGTTGGAAAATATAATGTAAAATAATTATAAATGTTGATGTATGGAGGTAAAAATAAATGAATAGGAAGAAAAAAGTAGATACAGAAAGGGACCTAACTTATGATTGGCTTAGATTATTTGCAACTATATTTGTTGTTATAGGCCATAGCGCTTATTTAATTATTAAAACAAATTTTGGAGGAGTAAATTATAGTTTACCAAAATATACAAATCCATTTTATAGTTCCTCTATTTTATCTTTCGTAAGATGGTTATCAACATGGGTATATGGATTTCATATGCCACTATTCTTCATGTTATCTGGTGCAGTTATGGCACTTAAGCCTATAGGAACATTTGAAAAAGTAATAAAATCTAAAATTAAAAGGTTAATTTTTCCATATTTTATATATGGTTGGTTATTTATGTTACCTGTAAAATTATTAGGAAATTTTTATACAAAAGGAAAATTTTTATTAGCCATGAAGGGATTTTTATCTGGCATTGACAGTGGACACCTATGGTTTTTACCAGCTCTTTTTTGGACAATTATAATATTTACTATTTTGTATAAGATAACAAAACGATTTAGAATCAATAATCCTTATATTTTATTAATAATAACTGGAACACTTCAGTATTTATATGTTTATATACCATTTGATATATTATTAATGAAAAAAGGTATTAGTTATATTTTCTGGTTTGCATTAGGATATTGTTTTGAATATGAACGAAAAAGAAATGCAAAGTGGAACTTTAGAAAAACACTATTAGCTTTTATATCATTATTCATTATTGAAACAATAAATAAAAAATATAATTTATTAAATTCCTTTTTCTTAATTATATGTGGGTCATTTATGACATACTTATTATCTGATATATGTAATAGAATATTTAAAAATTTTACTAGAACAAAATGTTGGAAAATATTAATTAGCAATTTATTCTTTGTATATTTATTTCATGATCCACTGGAATATATTGTTTTAAGAATTTTTATGACAAATGGTTATATGAGTAGTGCTATTGGTTGTATATTATATACAGTTTCAAGGACTATAGGTGTATTCATAATTAGTATTGTATTAGGACAACTGGTGTCTATTATAAAAGATTTGTTAATTAAAATTATTGAATTGCCTGATAAAAGAATCAATATTAACAAAAAACAAATTGTGTAAAAACATAATAATAAATAAAATGTAAAATAAAGATGGTGAAAAAATGAATTATGACAAAATTATAATTGGTGCAGGAATTTATGGATTGTATGCTGCTTTATTTTGTGGAAAAAAAGGAGAAAATATTCTTGTATTAGAAAAAGAAGATGATGCATTTAAACGAGCAACTTATATTAATCAAGCAAGGGTTCATATGGGTTATCATTATCCAAGATCATATTCTACAGCAATAAAATCAGCCAAATATTTTGAACGATTTAATAAAGATTTTGGGTTTTCAATATTATCTGACTTTGATCAGGTCTATGCTACGAGTGAAAACTTTTCATGGACAGATGCTGAACAATTTAAAAAGTTTTGTAAGAATGCAAATATTATGTGTGATGAGGTTTCTGTATCAAAATACTTCAATGAAGGAATGTGTAGTGGCTGTTTCTTAACTAAAGAATATACTTATGATGCTCAAATATTAAAAAATTATTTTATAAATGAAATAAAGAAATATCCAAATGTAAAGCTATTATTTAATACCAATATTAAAGATATAAAAAAATTAGATTCAGTATATCAAATAACAACATCTAATAATGAAGTATTTAAAAGCAACTTTGTTCTTAATGCAACATATGCTGGAATAAATCAGATATTAGAAAAATTAGGGTATGAAAAGTTTAAAATTAAATATGAATTATGTGAAATTATATTATGTAGTGTAGATCCTAAATTCAAAAATACAGGCATTACTGTAATGGATGGACCATTTTTCTCTATAATGCCATTTGGAAAAACAGGTTATCATTCATTAACAAGTGTAACATTTACACCACACAAAACCTGTTATGAAAGTTTGCCAGAATTTGAATGTCAAAAAAGAAGCAAAGGATATTGTTCTAAATATAATTTAGGTAATTGTAATACATGTATAGCTAAACCAGAAAGTGCATGGCCATATATGTCTAATTTAGCTAAGAAATATTTAAAAAAAGAATATGGTTTTAAATATGAAAAATCTTTATTTTCTATGAAACCAATATTAAAAGCTTCAGAAATAGATGATTCAAGACCAACTGTTATTAAAGAATTTTCAACAAATCCAACTTTTATTAGTGTTTTATCAGGAAAGATAAATACTGTTTATGATTTAGATGAGATATTAGATAGAAAGTATTAGAGGTAAAAAGATGAAAAATAAAGAAAAAAATTTTATATCATCAGTAGTTTATGTAAGAAATGATGAAGACCAAATAAAATCTTTTTTAGAGAGATTAAATGATTTATTAAAAAATAATTTTGAAAAATATGAAATAATACTTGTAAATGATGGATCAACTGATCAATCAGTTAGAGAAATAAAAGAGTTCTCTAAAAAAATAGAAGGAGCAAGTATAAGTATAATAAATATGAGCTTTTATCAAGGAAAAGAGCTTGCTATTAATGCAGGATTAGATATGGCTATAGGAGATTTTGTTTATGAATTTGATAATGTAAATATGGATTATAATTCTGACTTAATAATGGATATTTATAAAAAATCATTAGAAGGTTATGATATAGTTATTGCTAGTCCCAATAAAAAAAGAAAACTAACTTCAAAAATATTTTATAAGTTATTTAATAAATATTCTGATTACCCATATAAAATTGATACTGAAACATTTCGTATATTATCTAGAAGATCAATTAATAGAATGAATTCTATGAATAAATCAATTCCATACAGAAAAGCCATACAGGCAAGTTCTGGTTTAAAAATAACTACTATAAGTTATAATGTGATAAAAAAATATAATAAAAAAGCGGATAAATATTTACGAAAAGAAAGAGAAAAAAATGCCTTAGATGCTTTAATATTATTTACTGATGTAAGTTATAAAGGAGTAATATTATTAACATCTTTAATGCTTACTGTTACAGTTTTTATGAGTATCTATACAATAGTAATTTTTTTACTTAGAAGAGCAATTGCAGGATGGACAACTACTATGTTATTTTTGTCATTTAGTTTTTTTGGAATCTTCTTGATTTTTGCTATTATTATAAAGTATTTATCTATCCTTATAAATTTAATCTTTAGAAAAATGTCTTATTTAATAGAGTCAGTAGAAAAGCTAAATTAGGAAGTAGATATTATGATTAAATCATTAAATAAAAATAAAAAAGGAATAATTTTAATGCTTTTTTCTTCATTTTTTGTTTGCACAGGACAATTATGTTGGAAATTATCTATAGATAATAATTTAGTTTTATTAATAATAGGATTTATTTTATATGCATGTGGAGCATTATTAATGTTATATGCTTATAAATTTGGTGAATTATCTGTGCTACAGCCTATTTTAAGTATTAATTATATTTTTACTATTATTTTTGCATCAACTGTTTTAAAAGAAAAGATAGTATTGAATGATTTAGTAGGGATTTTTATAATAATCTTAGGTGTAATTTTAATTGGTGGTGGAGATAGTGATTAAATATTATATTCTATTAATTATTATGACCATTATTGGGTCTATAGCCTCTTTATTTTTAAAATTTGCATCATCTAGTGATTCAATATTAAAGTTGTTGACAAATAAGAATATATATATAGGTGGATTATTATATTTAACATCAGCCATTTTAAATATTTATTTTTTAAAATATTTAAATTATTATATATTTTTACCGATGACTTCTATAACATATATATGGACATTATTGATATCAAATAAAGTTTTACATGAAAAAATTTCCACAAAAAAAATACTTGGTGTATTAAGTATTATTATAGGTGTAATTATAGTAGCAAATTAATTATCTAAAACAATTGCCATAGCCATGGTAGTTGTTTTTTCATGTGAAATAGAAATCTTTATATTTTTATAATTAACACAATAGGGACTTCCATCATTATTTGTTAATATTTCAAAATCTAGAAAATTATATTTTTTTGTATCTGGAAGAGCTTTCATTATAGCTTCTTTGACTGCAAATCTTCCACATAAGTATAAAAATCCTCTTTTTTTATACTCAATTTGTTCATTCTTTGTTAAAACATAATTGATAAATTCTTGACTTTTATTTTTTAATCTTTTATTTTCAACAATATCACATCCAATATTCATAAAAATCACTTCCAATTTAATTATACTATAGTTCTTTATCATAACCAAGAAATATTTGACTTGAAAGGAGGATTAATGTTATAATTAGTACATGATTGCGATGTGATTATATGAAAGAATTACAGTATCCATTTGATGTGGATTATCTAATAAAAAACAAGAGAAAAATAAAAAAACAATTACTATTGAAACCAGGTTTAATTGAAAAGAAAATAGCCATTTTAGGTGGATCTACTACAAGTGAAATCAAAAATATCTTAGAGTTATTTTTACTTAATTATGGGATAGAACCAACATTTTATGAATCAGAATATAATAAATATTATGAAGATGCTATGTTTGGTAATGAAGAACTAGATGAATTTGACCCGGATATTATTTATATTCATACTACAAATCGTAATATTATTGATTATCCAACAATGTTAGATGATGAAAAAACAATTAATGAAATGCTAAATACTGAATATGAAAAATATAAAAAGATGTGGGATCATCTTTTTGCTAAATTTAGTGCTGTTATAATTCAAAATAATTTTGAATATCCTTTTTATCGTTTACTTGGAAATAAAGATGCTAGTGATATTCATGGTAAAATTAATTTTATAACAAGGTTGAATCAAAAATTCTATGATTATGCTAATAAAAGTAAAAATTTCTTTATTAATGATATAAATTATATTTCATCTTGTTATGGACTTGATAAGTGGGCAAATCAATTTTATTGGCATATGTATAAATATGCCATGGAAGTACCAGCTATTCCATATTTATCATTTAATATAGCCAATATAATTAAATCAATTTATGGAAAAAATAAAAAAGCTTTTGTTTTAGATTTAGATAATACGCTTTGGGGTGGAATTGTTGGAGACGATGGTGTTGAAAATTTGGCTATAGGACCAGAAGTTCCAAGTGGACAAGTTTATTTTGAATTTCAAAAATACTTAAATGAACATAGAAACTTAGGTGTTATTTTAAACATTAATTCAAAAAATGATTATGAAAATGCTATCGCAGGTTTAAATCATCCTGCTGGATTGCTCAAACCAGAAAATTTTATTATTATTAAAGCAAACTGGGATCCTAAAAATTTAAATATCAAAGCCATTTCTGAAGAATTAAACATAGGAGCAGATAGTTTTGTTTTTGTAGATGATAATCCTGCTGAAAGATCTATAGTTGAAAATTATGTAGATGGAATAGCTGTTCCAGAAATAGATGTTCCAGAAAATTATATAAAAATAATCGATCGTAATGGATATTTTGAAATGACTAATTTTTCAGAAGAAGATTTAAAGAAAACAGATTTATATAAAGATAATGCTAAAAGAAGTCAAATGATGGCAACATTTGATAATTATGATGATTATTTAATTTCATTAAAAATGAAAGCGGAAATTACTTCATTTAAACCAATTTATCTAGAAAGAATATCTCAGTTAACAAATAAAAGTAATCAATTTAATTTAACTACAAAGCGCTATACATTAGCTGATATAGAAGAAGTAAATAACAATGATAATTGTATTAAATTATATGGTAAATTAGAAGATATATTTGGAGATAATGGTGTTATATCAGTTGTAATAGGTACTATTAAAAATGCAATAGAATTACATATTGATTTATGGATTATGAGTTGTAGAGTATTAAAACGTAATATGGAATTTGCTATGATGGATAAATTAGTAGAAAAAGCAAAAGAAAGAGGAATTAAAACAATATATGGATATTATTATCCAACTTTAAAGAATAAGATGGTTAGGGATTTCTATAATCTACAAGGGTTTGAGGAAATCTCTTGCGATGAAGAGGGAAACAAAGTATATAAATTTGATATACCAGAAGAATATATAAATAAAAATAATGTAATAGAGGTGAATGAATAATGGAAAAAGAAGAGATTTATGAAAGATTAAATAATGTCTTTAGAGATATTTTTGATGATGAAAGTATTACAGTAAATGAAAATACTACATCAAATGATATTGAAGATTGGGATAGTTTGGAACATATAAACCTTGTTGTAGCGGTTGAAAACGAATTTGGAATTAAATTTAATATGAACGAAGTTACAACAATGAAAAATGTTGGAGAAATGGTAGATATTATCCTTTCTAGGATGAATTAATTGTTATAAAAAGGGAGAAGAAGTAATATGGTTTTAACATCACTTATATTTGCTTTTTTTTGTATAATTACAGTATTTGTTTATTTTATTGTTCCAAAGAAGATACAATGGCTAGTATTATTAGTAGCTAGTCTTATTTTTTTATTTTATAATAATTTAACAATTTCTACAGTTATTCAAGCTATATCAATTTTAGTTTCTTCATATATATTTGGAAGATTAATTGATAAATATCATGATAATAAAAAAAGTAAAATATTTTTATTATCTGGTATTACAGTTATACTAGGATTTTTAATTTATTTAAAATATACTAATTTGTTTTTAATTACATTTAATCATATTTTGAATGTTTTAAATGTTAATTATCAATTTTCATATGTATATAGAAATTCTTTAATTGGAATTAGTTATTATTCTTTAATAATGATTAGCTATTTAATAGATATTTATCGTGGTACTTGTAAACCTCAAAAAAATATTTTAAAATTAGCATTGTTTATGTCTTATTTTCCAATATTGAATTCAGGACCTTTTGTAAGATATAACAATATGGAAGAACAATTATATAAAAAAAATAAATTTGATTATGATAGAATGTGTAGTGGCTTAGTAAGAGTATTATGGGGAGTATTTAAAATATTAGTAATCTCACAAAGACTTGGAATGTTTGTCGATACAGTGTATGGAGATTTAAATAATTTTAATGGATATTACACTATAATTGCTATTTTATTTTTTCCATTACAACTTTACACAAATTTCTCTGGTTCTATAGATATTATTATGGGAGTTTCTGAAATAATTGGAATTGAACTTCCTGAGAATTTTAATATTCCTTTCTTTTCAAAAACTATAACAGAATTTTGGAGAAATTGGCATATTACATTAGGTGCTTGGTTAAAAGATTATATATTTTATCCATTATTAAAATCTGATTTTATGCAAAATCTAAATAAAAAGTGTAAAAAAATGTTTGGTAAGAAAACAGGTAAAAAAATACCACTTTATTTATCAATGCTTATTATGTGGATTTTAATAGGTATATGGCATGGAGGAGCTTATACATTTATAATAGGTACAGGGCTACTTCAATTTATTTACATTTTTTTAGAAGATACATTGGAACCAGTAGCAGATAAAGTAAACAAAAAGTTAGGAATAAATAGTGAAGTATTTAGTTATAAGCTATATCAAGTTATAAGAACATATATTTTATTTTCATTTTCTATGATTTTCTTTAGAGCAATAAGCATAGGTAATGCATTACAGATAATTAAAAATATATTTGTATATAATCCATGGATATTAGTTGATAATACTTCATTATATAAGGCAGGACTAGATTTACAAGACTTTCGTGTACTTATTTTGTCTTTATTTGTTCTATTTACAGTGGAAAGATTATCTAAGACAGGTAGTGTAAGAAAAAAATTATTTAAACAAAATGTTATCTTCCGTTGGGTAATTATATATCTATTAATTTTTTCAATTGTTATATTTGGATGTTATGGAGTAGGATATGATCCAGCTGCATTCATTTATAGACAATTTTAAAAGGAGTATATAATGAAAAAATTATTAAAAAGCATTGTATTTTTCATAATTCTCAATATCACGTGGGGGGGGGGTATTTAATGTCCTTTGGTTAGAGAAAAATTCTACTTCATATTTTTTTAAAGAACCAAAAAATACCATGGATATTGTATATATAGGCCCTAGTAATGCATATTTGCATTTTAATACTGTATTAGCGTATAAATCATTTGGTTTTACTACAGGTTTAATATCAGCAGATAGTCAACCGGTAGCAACGATAAAATATCTAATTAAAGAATCGCAAAAATACCAAAATCCATTATTGTATGTTATAGATTTAAGTATGTTACCAATTGATACTGATATATATAATGACTCAGAAATAAGAAAAACACTTGATTCTATCCCTTTTTCGTATAATAGAATTAATGCTTATAATGAATTATTAAAATATGAAACTAATACAAAAAAAGATTACATAGGGCATTATTTTAGTTTTTTTATGTATCATAATAAATGGAAAAAATTGTGGATAAATTCCTTTAGTAAGATAAAAAATTTTTATAAAGGATATTTTCTTGACTCTGAAACAGTAAAAATAAATCCACAAAATAAATATAAATGGAATAATAACATTGTTGAATTACCAAAAGAAAACGAACAAATATTGATAAATTTGCTGACATATATTAAAGAAAATAATTTGAATGTTTTATTCATAATACCAAATAAATATTTTCAAGCTAAATATATTAGCCGTTTAAATTATACAACGTCAATAATTAAAAAAAGTGGGTATAAAGTAATAAATTTTAATGCCATAGATGGATTAGACATAGATTATGAATCAAATTTTTATAATAGAGGACATTTAAATGTTTATGGATCAACTAAATTTACATTATACTTTTCAAAATATTTAAAAGAAAATTATGATTTACCGGATCATAGGAAGGATAAAAAATATAATTCTTGGGATAAAGAATATAAAAGATTTAAAGAAGATTTTAATAAATTAACACAAAAGAATTTTAATGAATTAATAAATAAATAATGCATATAGGGAGTGAATAATATTTATGAAAAACGTGATAAAAATTTCTATATTTTTATTAATATTAATTATTATATTTATGTTTGTCAGTAAAATATTATGGCTTAAAAAAACACCAACATCTTATTTTTTCGAAGAACCAAAAAATTCTTTTGATGTAGTTTATGTTGGTGCAAGTAATGCAAATTATCATTTTAATTCTGTACTTTCTTATGATTTATATGGTTATACAACTGGAATGCTTTGTTCAGATGCAATGCCATTTTTTGCTATAAAATATTTAATAGCTGAATCTTTAAAACACAATCACCTAAATTATATGTTATTGATTTAACTAGACTTAAGGATGATTTAAATGATTTAATTGATGTAAATGTTAGAAGGGTATTAGATTCTATGAAATTTAGTAAAAATAGGATAGAAGCATATAATGAAGCATTAACTTATTTAAATGATAAATCCATAAATAATTATTTAAATCACTATTTTAGTTTTTTCTTATATCATAATTCATGGAAAAATATATCAAAAAATAATTTTAGTAAAATTGAAAATTTATATAAAGGCTCAACATTAACATTAGAATCTACAACTATTAATAAACAAGAAAAATTTGAATGGAATAATGAATATGCTAAGATACCCAAAGAAAATGAAAAAATTCTGATTAATCTATTAGATTTTTTACAAATGCATAAATTAAATGTTGTATTTGTTGTTCCTACAATATATTTTAAAGAACAAGCTAACGCTGAATTAAATACTGCAATTTCTATTATTGAAAATAGAGGATATAAGGTAATTAATTTTAATAATGTTAATGAATTAGATATTGATTATAAAACCGATTTTTTCAATTCTACACACCTAAATGTTTATGGTTCAACAAAATATACACTATATTTTTCAAGATATTTAAAAGAAAATTATGATTTGCCAGATCATAGAGAAGATGAAAAATATAAATCTTGGAGTAAAGAATATAAAAGATTTAAAAAAGATTTTAATAAATTAACAAACAAAAATTTTGAAGATATATTATTAGAATATCAAAATAATTAAAAAGGAGTATAAAATGAAAAAAATATTAAAAATTATTGTATTTTTTATAATTCTAAATATCATGTGGGGGGGGGTATTTAATGTCCTTTGGTTAGGAAAAACTCCATTATATTATTTTTTTAAAGAACCAAAAAATTCTTTTGATGTAGTATATGTTGGTGCAAGTAATGTATATAGAAATTTTAATTCAGTTTTAGCTTATGATTTATATGGTTATACAACTGGGTTATTAGCAACTGATAGTCAACCATTTGCAACAGTTAGATATTTAATAGATGAATCACAAAAGTATCAAACTCCTAAATTATATATTATTGATATATGTACTTTAGTTCTTGATTTTAATAAAATTGATGATCCACAAATTAGAAAAACTTTAGATTCAATGAAATTTTCAAAAAATAGAATTGCTGCTTATAATGAAATGTTACCATATATTAATGTTAATAAACAAGAATATAGAGATTATTATTTTAGTTTCTTTATGTATCATAACAGATGGAAAAATTTAAGCAAGAATTCATTTACTGATGATAAGACACTTTATAAAGGTTATTATTTTTCTAAAATAATGTTAGATAAAATTTCAAGGGCACATAATGATTGGGATAATAATGTTAGTAAATTACCGAAAAGAAATAAAAAGGTATTGGATACTTTACTTAATTATATCCAACAAAATAATATAAATGTTATATTTGTAATTTCAAATAGATATTATTCTGAAAAATATTTAGAGCGTTTTAATGAATCTATGTCAATAATAAAAAATAGAGGATATAAAGTTATTAATTTTAATAATTTAAATGATTTTAAATTAGATTATAAAAAAGATTTTTATGACCAAGGACATGCAAATGTCTATGGTTCAACAAAATATTCATTATACTTTTCAAAATACTTAAAAGAAAATTATGATTTACCAGATCATAGGGAAGATGAAAAATATAAATCATGGGATAAAGAATATAAAAGATTTAAAACAGATTTTAAAAAATTAACTAATAAAGATTTTAATAAATTATTATCAAAATATCAAAATAATAAGGAGAAATAATATGAATGAATATAAATTTGAAGATATAAAAATTGGTTTAACAGAAAAATTTAATATTGATATTACAGAAGAAATGGTCAATGCTTTCTGTAAAATAACTGGTGATATTAATCCCTTACATAATGATTTAGAATTTGCAAATAAAAAAGGTTATGAAGAAAAAGTAGTATATGGTATGCTTACATCTTCATTTTTATCAACACTGGCAGGTGTATATTTACCTGGTAAATATAGTTTAATTCATGAAGTAAATATTATTTTTAAAAAACCAGTTTTTATATCGGACAGTCCTTTAGAAATACAAGGTACTGTAATAGACATAAATGAGGCTTTTAAACAGTTTACAATTCGTTATGAGATAAGAAATAAAAATCAAGTAAAAGTTTGTCGTGGAACTATGAAAGTAGGTGTTTTAGATGAGTAAAGTATTATTAATAACAGGTGCTTCTTCAGATATAGGAATAGAATTAATTAATAAAATACATAATAATTATGATTTTATTATTGCACATCATATTGGAGATATAGAAAAATTGATTGAATATAAAGAAAAATTAGGTGAAAAATTAATATTAGTAGAGGGAAATTTTTTAAACGAAGAAGATACGGAAAAATTTATAGATAAAATTATAGAGTTAGGTCATATTCCAACTGATTTTGTTCATTTACCAGCTGGTAAATATGAAAATATAAAATTTAACAAAATAAATTGGAAAAAGTTTGAAACAGATATTAATATTTGTTTACGCTCATTAGTTATTATTTTAACTAGATTATTACCAATTATGTCCAAAAATAAATATGGAAAGGTAGTAGTAATGTTATCATCATGTACTTTAAATATTCCACCTAAATATGTTTCAAGTTATGTAACTTCAAAATATGCTTTATTAGGACTTGTAAAAGCATTATCTCAAGAATATGCTAGTAAAGGTATTACAATAAATGGTATTTCACCAACAATGATAGAAACAAAATTTTTAGAAAATATTCCAAACTTAATTATAGAACAAAATGCAATGAATAGTCCAACAGGAACAAATTTAAAGGTAAGTGATGTAATACCAACATTTGAATTTTTATTATCAGATTCTTCAAATAGTATTACAGGACAAAATATAGCAATAACAAATGGAAATATAATGTAATTAAAAAAAATCAAACTACTGTTTATACAGTAGTTATTGTATTTAATATCTAAAAATGGTAAAATAAAAGTGGTGATGCAAATGAAGATAGGAATCGCAAATGATCATAGAGGTTATGAAGTAAAAAAACAAATAAGTGAATTTTTGAAAAATTCTGGATATGAAGTAATTAATTATGGAACAGACACCCCAGACTCTGTTGATTATCCAGAATATGCTTTTAAAATAGGTAAAGCAGTTGCTAATAAAGAAATAGATTTTGGAATTTTAATTTGCCGTACTGGTATAGGAATGAGCATTGCTTGCAATAAAGTAAAAGGTGTAAGATGTGCAAAAGTTGATAATGTCGAAGAAGCTGCTCTAACTAGATTAGATAATGATAGTAATGTTATAGCTTTAAGTTATATTAAAGATATAACAGAAATGAAAGAAATAATAAAAACATTTATTGAAATGAAATTTAGTGGAGAAGCACGTCATATAAGAAGAATTAACTTAATAAATAACTATACAGAATAATGACAATAAAAACAATTTTATATATCATAATAACACCAATAGTAATATGGGCATTAGATAGTGTAAATATAAATAAAATATTTAAAAAAAATAGATATTATCAAGCTAGACTTTTTTATTTAATTTTGACACTATCTTTATCTTATTTAATAGTTAATTTTTTCTATGATTTTAGTTTATATACAAAAATAGCTTAATAATATATTTATTAAGTTTTTTTGTTATATAAAAATATTTTAAAAAAATATATGAATAAATTAATAATTATGATAGATAATATTTATTATATATTAACATAAGATAATATTATAAAAACTATTAACAAAGTTAAAATATAAAGGAGAAATTATAGTATGAAAATCAATAAGACAAGTATTATATTTTTTACTTTTTTTATGTTAGTTATATCAAATAGTAAATATCTGATAGATATAAAATTAAATTCTTATTTTGAATATTTTATATTAGGCTTACTTTCTCTAGAAATTATCTATTACTTTATTAAAAGTAATAAGGATAAAAAAGATATTTATATTTTTATAGTCATAATTATTTTATTTTTAACAGGTTTAATTTTACAAAACTTATCTATAATTATAAAATTGAGATTAATTTTTACAATGATAGCATTAACTATATATATGTTTTTATCAAATAATTATTTGAATAGTTATGAAAATATGAAAGCAGCATCTTATGGAATGTTTTTTGGAATAATTATTACAACTTTTATTAGTTTAATTACGGGAACTTCCCTTTTAGAAAAAGTTAATGACAATATATTATTTTTTCCAATAAAATATGGTTTTAATGGTGGTATAGAATATAAGAATATGTTTTCAACGACAATAACAGCTATTTTTATAGGTATTTTTTTATATTTTAATTATGTGAAAAAAAATAAAATTGATCTAATAATTTTAATAGTTTTATTAATTCTTCAAATTTGTTCTGCGTCTAAAGGTGGTTATATTATATTTGGACTGTTTTTAATTTTAGAAATATTTAATCATATTAATAAAAAGAGTTCTTCTATTAAAAAATCATTTCCTTTTAAATCAAAAGTATTGGTTATTATTTCATTATTAATATTTTCAATATTTGTTTCTAGAATAGTTTATGATAAATTTTTATTAAAAAGTAGCACATATTCTTATAGAATTAGAGGAGTAGATAATTATTTACGAGTAGTTAAAAATGATAAATTTCATCTTTATTTTGGTTGTGCTGAGAAAGCATTTGCTAACAATAAACTAAACTATGCAGAAAATATAAGAAAATATTTAATGGAAAATAATATTAATGGTGATAATGGTACTTATGAAATGGGGTATATAAATATTATAATTAAAAATGGGTTAATTGGTTTTATAGGTTTTATTATAGGTTATATATGGATAATACGAAAAGCTTCGTCATTAAGTCAAAGTAGGGAAAGAACTTTAATAATAGGAATTTTTATTATTTTGCTTATATCATCGTTTGTAGAATCTTATATTTGTAATATACATCAAATTTTTGGCATATATTGTTATTTAATTATGATGGGAATATTTGATATTGCAAAACATAAAGAAATTAATTCTAATTTAGTTTAAAAAATTATAGTTTTTTTGACAAAAAAATTGTCATATTATTTATATAATAATTATAAATTCTCTTAATATTATTGTATAAAGGAGCTAAATATGAAAAAACTAATAATATTAATGATAACAATAATAACAATTCCCTATATAATTGTAACTACGTTGATAAAAGATGAAGAAATAAAATTTAATTTTGTATCAAACATGATGGTTAGAGTAAAAAGAGAAAAAACAAATCAAATAGAAGAAATACCTTTTGAAGAATATGTAAAAGGTGTATTAGCAGGAGAAATGCCAGCATCTTTTGAAAAAGAAGCTTTGAAAGCCCAAGCTGTTGCTGCAAGAAGTTATGTAATAAAAAAAATAAATGACAATAAAGAAAAAAAATATGATGTAGTTGATACAATAAAAAACCAAGTATATTTAGATGATGAATCATTAAAAAAAAATTGGGGAAAAAATTATGATAAAAATAACAATAAATTAAAAGAAGCAATTATTGAAACTAAAGGAGAGTACTTATCATATAATGATAAAGTAATAACTGCTTTCTTTTTTTCAACAAGTAATGGAAAAACAGAAAATAGTGAAGAAGTATTTACCCAAGCCCTTCCTTATCTAAGAAGTGTAGAATCAAAATGGGATGAAGAAG
>CANRLQ010000009.1 GCA_947631525.1 uncultured Bacilli bacterium
CTTCCCATATGTATCTATTCCACTTACAAATACATTAAATGATTCATTACTTACATTAACATCTTTAGAAATATCTTTTTTCTTTATTTTTATAGAAACAGTATATAATATTTTTGTTTCTGAAGCTATATCTGGCATTTCTTCTTCTAGCATACCTTTATAAGATTCACTTATAAACATAGCATCTATATTTTCTTCTAATAAATCATTTCCTAGTTTTGTTAAATCTTCATATTGTTCATGTTCAATATCAATTTTTTCAAATAATTTTTTCTTAGCTGATTCATACGTATCTGCACCACTTTTATATATTCCCATTTTATATTCTTTTAAATCCTCTAATTTATCAAATGTTCCATTATCAAGTACAACTACATAATAATTTTCCAATTGATCTTTAGCACTTGTTATAGTTCCTAAAAAATCTACTGTATTATATAAATAATAAGTACCTACTGAAAATATCATTATAAATATAATTGCTAAAATATCTATAAATATCTTTATTTTTACTTTTATTTTAGGTATAAATAATATCATTTCAACTATAATTGTTATTACAGTTAAAATTATTAATACTAAAGATAAATATTTTGTTGGTAAAACATTCATATATAATAATAATCCAACAAATAGAATTAAAAGAATAAAAAATATAACTCCTATTATTTTACTAATTAAATTAACTGTCTTTTTTGTTTTATTTTTTGTCTTTTTTTTGCTCATATTATCACCACTATATAATTATAACACAAAAATATATTATTTAAAAGTACCATTTACAATATAAATATGATATTATAATTATAGGTGATATTTATGAAGACAATTGGTATAATTTGTGAATATAATCCCTTTCATAACGGACATATCTATCATTTAAAAGAAATAAAAAAATTATATCCTGATTCAACAATTATATTAGTTATGAGTGGCAACTTTACTGAACGTGGTGATGTTAGTTTAATAAATAAATGGGATAAAACTGATATTGCTTTATCATATGGGGTTGATATGGTCATAGAATTACCATATGTGTTTGCTACGGAGAGTGCTGATAAATTTGCTAGAGCTTCTATTGAAATTTTAAATTATTTAAAAGTTGAATATTTAGTTTTTGGTAGTGAATGTAATAATATTAAAACTTTAACCTTATTAGCTAAAACACAACTTGATAATAAAAGATATGATAAATTAGTAAAAAAATATCTAGATGAAGGTATTAATTATCCTACTGCTTTATCAAAAGCTTTATTTGAATTAACAGATAAAAAAATAGATAAACCAAATGATATTTTAGGTATTACATATATAAGAGAAATTATAAAATTAAATAGTAGTATTAAACCAGTTTGTATTAAAAGAAATAATGAATATAACAGTATTGAATTAAATGAAGGAATAAGTAGTGCTACTAGTATTAGATATGCTTATAAAAATAATGATGATATTAAAAAATATGTACCAATTGAGACTTTAGAAAAAGTAAATAAATCTTTTATCAACGATAATTATTTTAACTATTTAAAATTTAAAATTTTAACCGAATCTAATAATCTAGATATTTATCAAACAGTTGATGAAGGTATTGAAAATAGAATCAAAAAATATATATTAAAATCTAAAACTTTAGATGAACTTATTTTAAAAATTAAAACCAAAAGATATACTTATAACAAACTAAATCGAATGTTAAATCATATTCTATGTAGTTTTACAAAAGAAGAAGCAGAAAAATTTGATCAGATAGAATATATTAGAATTCTTGGATTTAATATTAAAGGTCAAGAATATTTAAACAAAATAAAAAAGGAAATAAATATTCCTATAATCACAAAGTTTTCTGATATAAAATCAGAAATGTTGGATATTGAATTTAGAAGTACATGTGTATATGCTAGTGTGTTAAATGAAGAAGATAAAATTAAACTTATTGAAAGTGAATATAAAAATCCACCTATAATAAAATAATTTTATCTTTTTTAGTTATAAATTTATGTTATTATTGAAGAATCATCTAATATATAAAAAAATAGAAAATATTTATTTTCTATTGTAAATGTATTAATTTATTTGCTACTTCTTCTAATGCTCTTCCAATTGGTTTTTTTGAAATATATTCGCTTTCTTTCATTTGATAATTATTTAATTCTATCATTTCTTTTGCTCTTTTAGAAACAATATTTACTAATAAATATTTTGAACCAACTTCATTTAAAAGTTTATCAATAGAAGGATAAATCATTTTATCACGCTCCTTATTATGATAATATAATATATTCGAAAGTGATTCAATAGATTAGCAAAAATTTGACAAAACTTTACATTATTATATCAATTATCAATTTAGGTTTTTCTTGTTTATCTGAAACTATTTCAAAACATTCAGTTATTTCAGATATTTCTATATTATTAGTATTACCATAGACTTTTAATAATTCTTCATTTTCAAATAAGAATTCTCCTACTTTTTTATTTACGACTAACCCTACACCATATAGAATTTCATCATCTTTATTTAGTCTTCCTGCTCCTAATTTTCTAGCAATTTCTCCTAATTTAAATGTATCTATTCTTTTTATAAAACCATCTTTTGAACTTTTAATAGAGATAATATTTTTTTCAATATCTATATTGTTAATATCCCCACCTTGAGCTTCAATAAATTCATAAAATTTATTAAGAGCTTTTTTTGTTCTAATATTTTCTATTAATATTTGTTTAGCTTCATCAATACTAATATTTTTAGATAATGATACCATAATAGATCCTAGTGTTAAAATAATTTCTTTTAAATCTTTTGGACCTTCTCCATTTAAAACATCCATTGCTTCCTTTACTTCTAATCCATTACCTATATAATGACCTAGTGGTTCTTCCATATTTGTTAAAACACATACTACTTTTTTATTATAATATTTCCCTATTTTTATCATTAAGTTAGCTAGTGAAGTTGCACTTTCTTTATCTTTCATAAGTGCTCCATTACCTACCTTAACATCTATTACAATAGCGTCAGCTCCTGAAGCTATTTTTTTACTCATTATACTTGATGCGATAAGAGGTATTGATTCAGTTGTTCCTGTTACATCTCTCAAAGCATATAATTTTTTATCAGCTGGAACAATATTTTGGGTTTGACTTATAACAGCACAACCTACCTCATTTACTTGTTTTATAAATTCATCATTTGATAAATTTACTCTGAATCCTTTTATTGATTCTAATTTATCAATTGTTCCACCAGTATGACCTAAACCTCTCCCACTCATTTTGGCAATCCTTACACCTGCTGAAGCTACTAGGGGTGCTAATATAAGCGTTGTTTTATCACCAACACCACCAGTTGAATGTTTGTCAACTACTACACCATCAATAGAACTTAAATCAATTAAATCACCACTATTTATCATTATATCGGTTAAATTAATTGTTTCTTCTTCTGTCATTCCATTTAAAACAATAGCCATTAAAAGAGAACTCATTTGGTAGTCTTTGATATTTCCATTTAAATAATTATCAATTACAAACTTTAATTCTTCATATTTTAGTTCTTCCTTATTCTTTTTCTTTGTAATTATTTCTATTATATTCATATTATCACCATTTTAATTATATCAAAATTAGTGTAATACTTCAATTAAAAGAAATACCTATCTGTATTTCCTTTAATCTCTTTTACTTGATAGAAAAGTTACTTTTTCAGCTACAAGCTCTATAACATTCCTATTAGTATCTTCATCTATTTCAATATTTCTCGATTGTATTCTTCCTTTTATGCCAAGTAAATCACCTTTATGACAGTACTGTGTAGTGTTTTCTGCGATTCCTTTCCATAATGTACATGATATATAATCAGTATCATATTCCCCATTGACATTTTTATAACTTCTTGGAACGGCTAATGTTATACTTGTAACTTTATTTCCATTTTCTGTTTCATACAATTCTGGATCACGTACTAACCTTCCAACTACAACTGATTGATTTAACATATTTCACCTCCTTTTATAGGAATTTAACACATTAAAAAAAGAAAAACAAATAACAGTTTTTCTTTTTTTGCTTATATTTTTTTATTTATTTATTCAATAATTATAATTTTTTTATAATTTTGTATTAATAATAATACAGATTTATAATATTAACTAAAAATAATTTTTTAACAAATGATTTAATTCAACAGCATATTCCATTGGAAGTTCTTCTCTAAAACGATCTATGAAGCCCATTATTATTAATTCTTTTGCCTTCTCTTCACTTATTCCTCTACTCATTAAATAGAATAATTTTTCTTTTGATATTTTGGCTACTGTGGCCTCGTGTTCAATATGTGAACTTTCATTTTTTACGATATTAGTTGGAATAGTATCACTTTTTGATATATCATCTACAATTATAGTATCACATTTAACAGTACTATTAGAATTTATAGCATCTTTACTTATTTTTACCAAACCTCTATAACTAGCATTACCTCCTTTGGCCGCAATTGATTTTGATATTATACTGCTAGATGTATTTGGAGCTAAATGGATCATTTTAGCACCAGCATCTTGAATTTGATTATTAGTTGCGACTGCTATAGAAATAGTGTTCCCTTTCGCATTATTACCATTTAAAATACAACATGGATATTTCATATTTACTTTAGAACCAATATTACCATCTATCCATTCCATTAATCCATTTTCTTCAACTATAGCTCTTTTTGTTACTAAATTGTAAACATCACTAGACCAATTTTGAATAGTTGTATATCTACATTTAGCATTCTTCATTACATATATTTCAACTACTGCTGCGTGAAGTGAATCACTTGTATAAGTAGGAGCTGTACATCCTTCCATATAATGAAGTTCTGAACCTTCATCTACAATAATAATAGTTCTTTCAAATTGACCCATATTTTTACTATTTATTCGAAAATAACTTTGAAGTGGTCGATCTATTTTAGTATTAGGTGGAATATATATAAATGAACCTCCACTCCATACAGCACTATTTAAAGCTGTATATTTATTTTCATCATATTTTACTAGATTATTAAAATATTTTTTAAATAATTCAGGATATTTTTTTAAGGCTGTGTCGGTATCACAAAATATAACATTTTTTTCTTCTAATTCTTTAATCATATTGTGATATACAGCTACACTATCAAATTGTGCTCCTACTCCATCTAAATATTTATGTTCAGCTTCTATTAAACCTAAATCATCGAAAGTATTCTTTATATCTTTATCTACATTATTCCAATTATTTTTTACTTCATCACTTATTTTCTTATAATATGTTATTATATCAAAGTCAATATCAAGTGGTGGTCCAAATTTAGGATTTTTTAATTCTTCAAATTTTTGATAAGCTTTTATTCTAAAATCAGTCATCCATTTTGGTTCTTTCTTAATTAAAGATATTTCTTTAACTGTATCAACATTTAATTTTTCTACTATTTTCATTTAAGTCACCTAGTAATATTATACAAAAAAATAGTAAAAAAAAAAACGGTTAATGACGTCTTTTTTTATATTTTGTATAACTACGGGAAATACTAGTTGATTGTAACAATGACAAATCTTCTTTTGAAACACTTCTTGACTTTAAAGCATAGTATTTACCTTTTTCTACTTTTTGGTTTGGAAGGATTAATCCATATTTATTTGTATCTAAAGTAGGATATATTATATCAAAGTTTTCAATATCTACTAATTGATTTAAATCATCTATAATACAAATTTTCTTTTGAATATCAGAAATACCTTCACATTCTTTACCTTGCTCAATTTTTGTTAATTTTGTGTATGCAACATTCATTTTGCCAATTGTTACAACTTTAAAATCATAATTCATTACGACTCCTCCTTAATTTTATTAACTACTTTTTCAAATCCCCACCAAGGAAGTAAAGCACACTTTTTTCTATTTGGCTGTTTATATATATCATCATAAGCAATAGCTTCTTCTAATATTTTTTCATTGTAATTTTCTTCATTAAGCATTTTATTGAAATTATTATATATTTCTATTGCTTCTTCTAAAGTTTTTCCTATAATTGTCTTTATCATAATTGATGTTGAAGATGTACAAATAGCACATGCCTCACCATCAAATCTAGCATCGACTATCTTATTATCTTTTACTTTAACCATAAGATTTATTTCATCAATACAAGATTCATTATTCGTATTTACAAGTATATATGTATCATCATCAATAAGCCCTTTATTAACAGGATTTTGATAATTTTCTAATATTATATCCCGTTTAAAACTCTTATCCATCAAATTCACCTCTCGAATAAACATATTATACAATTAAAAAAAAAAAAAGTAAATATAAAAGAGGCTATTTTGCCTCTACAATTAATTTAATAGCAGTTCTTTCTTCACCATCAATTATAATATCTGTAAAAGCTGGTATGCAGACCAAGTTTTTACCAGATGGGGCTACAAACCCTCTTGCTATGGCAATGGCTTTAATTGCTTGATTTAGTGCTCCTGCTCCTATAGCTTGTATTTCAACAGTTTCTTTTTCTTTAAATAAATTAGCTAAAGCTCCAGCTACTGAATTAGGATTTGATTTTGCTCCTACTTTAAGTATTTCCATATAATTAATTCCTCTCTTTCTTTTCAATTAATTATATGAAGTTTATTTTTATTTATGAAAAAAAGAAGATTATTTTGCTTCTTCTAATTTTTTTAATACTTCTTTTGTAACATCGATAGCTTTCTCTCTTACAGAATTAGCTGCATTTTCTAATACTGGTGTTCCTTTTTCAATTGTATAATCAACTAATTCTTCTGCTTTCTTTTGAATTGATTTAGCTTTTTGCTTAGCAATTTTTAATACTTTTTCTTTATCAAGTTCCTTTATTTCTTTTTTTAATTCTTCTATTTTCTTTAAAGTATTTTCCTTTACTTCATCTATCTCTATTTCTTTAGCTTTTTTTACTAAATCATCAATTTTTACTTTTAAGTCTTTTCTTGTTTCACTACCTGATTTTGGTGCGAATAAAACTCCTAATCCTGCCCCAATAGTAACACCCGCTAGTAATGTCCCTAAGCCTTTTTTCTTACTCATCTTCTTCATTTCCTTTCTTCTTTTTATTTTTTATAACTTTAACCAAACTAGTTACTGCACCTACTGTTAATTCAATAATTTTATCATTTATACTTGCACAAGCATCTGTAAATCTATCAATAACATTAAATGTTTTATCTAATTTACTACACTTATCATTTATATCATCAACTACCTTATCAATTTTAGTAAGAGTTATAATCATTTTTATTCCTAATATAATTAAAACAATTAATAAGGTACTTCCTAATATATATAATATGATAGGAAATAAATTATATGAACCCATTATTCTTCATCCCTCTTTTCGTACATTGAATCAATCAAATTAAATAAATCACTTTCAACTAAATCATCTTCTTCTTTAGTATTTTCATTTTCTTCATCATTATACGAATCTTCTTTTTCCTCATCATCATGTACTTCTTTTTTTTCTTCTTTTTCTTTAACATTAGATAATTCATCTTCTATTTCATCAAGTTCAGTTAAAATATTATCAACATCTTTTTTATTACTTCTTTCAGAAATATTATTTTTTATAATTTCATTTATCTCTTCTATTTTCTTTTTTTGAATTTCTAATTCTTTAGTAAGATCACTTTCTGCTACTTCCTTTGATACATCATAATCTTCTCTTAGTAAATCAACTCTGCTTTTTGATGAGGACTCACTTTTTTCAAGATCTTCAAAAATATCAATTTCATCATCTTTAATTTTTTCTAACTTTTCTTCTTTTAACACAATAGGGTCATTAAATAAACCATTCTCTACTTCATCTTCTAATGTCCCATAAGCTTTATTTCTAATATCATCAACTGTTATTTTATCACTTTTATAATAACCTGTATTAATAGGTTCCTTAACAGTTATATCTTCTTTTTTATAATTTTCATCTAATACTCCATAAACAGGAGATATAATTGGTGAAGGTTTAAATGATTTTTGTGGTTTTATTTCTTCTTTTTTACCTTGATATACTTCTCTTAAATTTTTTATTGGTTCTTCTTTTTTAGGTTCTTGTTTTGGTTTTTCTAAATCTTTAAAATCTTCATCTGAAAAATATACAGGAAAAACAAACTTTTCTTCTTTACTTATAGCTGTACCATCAGATACATTTATATCAGTCTTTTCTTCTTCTACTAATATTTTATTTTCTCTTCTAGCAGGAGCTATTTCAACTTTTCTAACTTCTTTTTCTATCTCTTTAACTGGTGTTTCCCTTTTTAATGATTTATTTTCTCTATTTGTTTTTGATTCTCTAGTTGGTTTTACAACAACTTCTTCTTCTACTTCTTCAGTAAATAAATTTTTTACTTTATCTGATAGATTCATATTTTCACCTCTTTTAATTTGTTAGTACGTTAGTACTATCATTTTCTTCCTTTTCAATAAATTTTGTATATTTTTCTTCTTTGTTAGTAAAATAATTTTCATTTAGCATAAGCTCAATTATATTATCATTAAATTTAACTGTCGATAATATATAAGTTGCATTTAAAATAGCTGATTCTATATGCGATTTTTCAACAATTGTTTCTATTTTAGAATAATTGTAAAAAAATTCTATTTTATATTTATTTCCAACCTCATTTATTTCTAAATAACCTTTTTTAGAACTATCTATTTTTTTAGAATAATATGCTTCTTTATTTTCTTCATAATCGGTTTTAGTTTTATAAAAATATCCTACAGCATCTATATATAGATAATAATAATCACCATCTGAATACAATTTATCGTTTAAATCGCTTGTATCTATATAAGTTACCCCTCTTGGAACATAATATTTATAACCTTTACCAATACGATTATAAAGCTTATTATTTTTAGATAACACAACATTTATAATATTGTCGATACTATTAGTATTAATTCTAACAGCAGTACATCCCGTTAAAAGAATTATACCAATAAGCAGAATAGTTATTTTCTTCATATTTCACCACTCTTACTAAGATTATATCAAATATTTTTTTATTTAAAAAGTTTTTTTTACTTTTTATGTATATTTAATGTAAAATTATTTTTCAACTTCTATCATATAAATAGGTAAATTTTTTTCTCTAAATTTAATTTCATATTCTGTTGATATATTATCAGTTATTTCATCATTATATAAATCTAATGATATTTTTTTTATTTTATATTTATAATCTGTATATGAAATAATGGAGTACTCAAATAATTTTCTATTGTCAGTTTTCATTATAATTCTTTTTTTATCCTTAAATATTAAATCATATTTATTTAAGAAATTAGGACTACTAAGTCTTCTCTTATAATGTCTTTCTTTAGGCCAAGGATCTGAAAAATTTAAGTAAATCAAATCTATTTCTTTTTTAAATACTTGATCGATTTTATTGGCATCCATTCTTATTAATTTTAAATTTGGAAGTTCTAAATCTTTTAGTTTTTCTATGGCTCTAACAATAACGCTATCATATTTTTCTATTCCTATATAATTAATGTTAGGATTTTTTATAGCATTTTCTATAATAAATTTACCTTTACCCATACCTATTTCTATGTATATTGGATTGTCATTTTTAAATATTTGTTTATATTTCCCTATATAATTTTCAGGATTTAATATTAAGTAGGATGAATTTTCTACTTTTTCTTTTGCACCTTTTACATGTTTAAGTCTCATATTAGCCTCCTACTATAACGATTATATCATATTTTTTTATAAATTAACAATTTTATGATTATCAAAAAAGATAAGATTTATCTTACCTTACTATAATAGAATAATAAAACATTTTTATATATTTCTTCTATTTCTAATAATGTATAACCTTGTTGTTGCAATGATACACAAAAATCAAATTTTTCAACATTAAAATCATCAAATATAAATCTTGGAAAAATAATATTTGTCTTTAATATAAACTCTTTATATTGATTTAAAAAATCTAATTCTTTTTTGGAATTTATTAAATAAATATATTTAGAATCATTAACATTTAAAATTAATGATTTTAATTTATGTCTATAGTTAAATAGATTAATTTCAAAATTAGAACATTCTTTAGATAATAAATAATCTTGCTCAGTTGTATATTTTTTTAATTCATTTTCATATTCTACTCCCATAAATTTCCCCTCAACTTTTCTTTTTTTTTAATAATTTTTTATTAAAACGATATCTATTATATATTTTTTTATTAAAATGTCAAATTTTTAAAAAAGTAGTAACAAATTACTACTTTTATTTAACAACTATATTTACTAATTTTTTAGGGACAGTTATTATTTTTACAATTTCTTTATTATCAATAAATACTTTAACATTATCTATTTCCATGGCAAGTTTTTCCATTGTTTCTTTAGATGTATCACTAGATACTTCTATTTTTCCTCTAACCTTACCATTTACTTGAACAATCATAGTAAATGTTTCATCAACTATTTTAGATTCATCAAATGATGGCCATTCAACATTTGCTATAAATTCTTTTTGATTAAGTACACTTTCCCATAATTCTTCAGATATATGTGGACACACAGGATTTAAAAGTTTTAAAAATCCTTTAGCATATTCTAATGGGAATACTTCTTCTTTATATACTGCATTTACAAAAATCATCATTTGACTTATTGCTGTATTAAAATTAAGTGTTTCATAATCATTAGTAACTTTTTTTACTGTTTGATGATAAATTTTTTCTAAATCTTTATTTTGTTCATCTTTTATTTTTTCTTCATCAACATATAATCTCCATATACGGTCTAAAAATCTTTTTGAACCTTCAACAGCTTGATTATTCCAAGGTTTATCAGCTTCTAAAGGTCCCATAAACATTTCATACAATCTTAATGTATCGGCTCCATAATTAGCTACTATATCATTTGGGTTAACAGAATATTCTGGATATCTTTTACCCATTTTAATTCCATTTGAACCAAGAATCATACCTTGATGAACTAATTTTTTAAATGGTTCTTTTACAGGAACAATTCCTTTGTCATATAAATAATTATTCCACATTCTAGAATATAATAGATGACCTACAGCATGTTCTGGTCCACCAACATATAAATCTACTGGCATCCAATGTTCTAATAATTTTTTATCAGCTATTTCCTTATCATTATCTGGATCAATATATCTTAGAAAGTACCAACTTGAACCAGCACTACCTGGCATTGTTGAAGTTTCTCTTTTTCCTTTTTTAGAATTAACATTGACATATTTCCAATCTTCAGCATTTTCAAGCGGAGCCATTCCGTTTTTACCTTTGTAATCTTTTAGTTCTGGTAATATAAGTGGTAATTCACTATCTTCTAAAGCTATACTTGTACCATCTTCAAAATTAATTATTGGAATTGGTTCTCCCCAATATCTTTGACGAGCAAAAATCCAATCTCTTATATGATAATTAATTTGTTTTTTACCTAAGTTATTTTCTCCCAACCAATTTATCATTGTATCAATTGCATCTTGTTTATTCATTCCATTTAAATGTTCAGAGTTGATATGAATTCCATCACCAATCATAGCTCCAGGATGTATTGCATAATCATACATTTTTTTATGTAATTCATCTTTTATTTCATTTAAAACAGTATTTTTATCTACCCATTCTACATCAAATGATTCATCATCGTCTAAATTTCTATCATCTACTTGATTATCTATTAGTTTAAATAATAAACCTGTACAATCAATATTAAAATATTTGTTTTTATTATAAGCAAAATAATGATGATTAACTCTAGGTAGTTGAGCTACTAATTCAATATTTTTATAACCAGTTTCTTCTTTTATTTCTCTTATGGCACATTCAAGTGGAGTTTCACCATCTTTGATAGTACCTCCTACAAATAGTCTTCCTCCTAAATCATGCCAATTAATAGTTAAATATTTATCTTTGTTTTCATCATAAACGATAGCAACTATTGATTGTTTTGATTCCTCATTTTCATGAGGAGTTCCAGTTACTTCTTCTAATACTTGTATAATTGGAATATCAAATTTTTTAGCAAAATCGTAGTCTCTTTCATCATGAGCTGGAACAGCCATTATAGCTCCTGTACCATAGGTTGCTAAAACATAATCTGATATCCAAATTGGTATTTCTTTGTTATTAACGGGATTTATAGCATATGCTCCTATAAATACTCCTGTTTTTTCTTTATTAAGTTCTGTTCTTTCAATATCCGATTTAGTTGCACATATTTTTTTATAATCATCAACTTCTTTTTTTCTATCACTAGTTGTAATGATATCAACAAGTTCATGTTCTGGTGATAAAACACAGTATGTTGCTCCAAATAGGGTATCGCATCTAGTTGTAAAAACATCAAAACTTTTATCAGTATCTTTTACTTTAAATTTTACTAAAGCACCTATACTTTTACCTATCCAATTTCTTTGCATTTCTTTAGTTGATTCTGGCCAATCTAATTCATCTAAACCAGAAAGTAATTTTTCAGCATAAGCAGGAATATCAATAACCCATTGTTTCATATTTTTTCTTATAACAGGATATCCTCCACGTTCACTTTTACCATCTATTACTTCATCATTAGCTAAAACAGTTCCTAATTCTTCACACCAATTAACAGGCATATCTACACATTTAGCTAAACCATCTTTATAAAGTTGCTTAAATATCCATTGTGTCCATTTATAATATTTAGGATCACATGTTGAAATTTCCCTATCCCAATCATAAGAAAAACCTAACATTTTTAATTGTTCAGTAAATATTTTGATATTTGCTTTGGTAAAACCATCTGGATGATTTCCTGTTTTAATAGCAAATTGTTCAGCAGGAAGTCCAAATGAATCAAATCCCATTGGATGTAACACATTATATCCTTGCATTTTTTTCATTCTAGCAACAATATCAGTAGCGGTATATCCTTCTGGATGTCCAGCATGTAATCCTACTCCTGATGGATATGGAAACATATCCAGTACATAAAATTTAGGTTTGGAAAAATCCCATACATCTGTTTTAAATGTTTTATTTTCTTCCCATTTTTGTTGCCATTTCTTTTCTATTTCTTTAAAATTATATTCTTTCATTTTTTTACCTCTTTTCTTTTTGTTTGTCCACTTTTTTCATACATTTTACCAATTATATGATACATTAATAACTGTACTGGTATTAAAACAATAATACTAATTAACAGTTTTAAAATAAATGGTTTAATAAAACTCATTATAAATAATACTGATGCTAAGATAAATGAATTAGTAAGTGCTATTATATGTCCTAATACCTTTATATTAATTCTATTTAAATCTAATTTATATACATTTACTAAATAAGTAACATATGTCCCATTTTTAAGTTTTTCTATCCTCTTTTTATTCATTATAACAAATAAAAGATAGAATAAATATGTTACAAAAAAAATTACTATACTGAATACTAAGTCTTCCATGCATCCTCCTATAAAAAAAAGCCAAACAAATGTAAGGACGAATTACTTCGTGGTACCACCTTACTTCATAATGACTTATGCTCTTTAATTAATAACGAAATTACCCGATTAAACTCAAAAGCAAGTTCATAATTTTATACTAAAAGTTTTCATCAGCCACTTTTTTTCTAAATAGTATAAATATTACTACTACTCTTCATCAACGCTTACATATTAACAAAATTATTTTAACATAACACAATTAAAATGTAAAGTTATATATAATAAAAATCAAAATTATAGACTAAGAAATCTATAATTTTTTATTTGTTATCATATTTTAATAACTCTTTATTTAATAATAAATTAAAACATTCAATATGTTTTTCCTCATCTTCAATTATTCGATACAATAAATTTTTTATAAATTTATCATTTATTATTTCGATATGATTTAGATAATTTTTAATAGCTATTTTTTCAATTTCAATATCATTTTTTAACATATCAATGACATTAGTTGTATAGTTCACAAAACTACTACTCCAATAAGTTAAATAATTACATGATTCATCTATAAATTTAAACTTAGGGTCAACACCTAATAATTTTATTGTTTCACCTAATAATTCTAAATGTTTCATTTCAACCATCGATATTTCAGCTAAGGTTTCAGAAAATTCTGAATCAATATTAAACTTATCAAAATGTTGATAAATATATTGATTGATAGCCGTCAATTCACTATTAATACCTGTATAATCTTTTAGTAATAGATTAGCATAAATTATATTTTTTTCTTCTACTTGTATCTTTGGATATGGCTTATTAACTCTACATTCCATAAAATCACCTAATTAATTATATTCTATGAATATCATAATATTAAAACTAGGCATAACCTAGTTTATTTTTATTTGGATAGCTGTTATTTCTTCACCAAGATTACCAGCATAACCATTTTTATAATCATTTACATTATATCCACTAACATAAGGTAGCCATCCACTTTTTTTTGTTTTAACTCTATAAGATAATTTACCTTTTTCACTTTTTATAGCAATACCATCAATGGAATTATTATATATACCAGCATAACCATTACTTGTATCATCCCATTTTGTAACCTCTGGCAACCATTTATTACCTTTTATATGAGCTTTATAATATATTTTTCCAGCATTTTTTGTTTTTATTTGTAATCTATCTATTCTTGTTTTTTGATTACCTGCTATTGCTCCATTTGAAACAGTAGCATACCAATGTCCATTTCCTACACGATAAGTTACTGTTTTTTCTATATTTGGAAGATTACTATTAATATAAGGGGTTGGATCTATTAAGCTAGAATAAGCACTTGTTTTTCTAACTTCAAAATGTAAATGAGCTCCATAAGAATTACCTGTATTTCCCATAACACCTATTTTTTGCCCTTTTTTTACAGTTTGTCCTACTTTTACATAAACACTATCTAAATGAGCATAAAGAGTTGTATAACCATTACTATGTTGAATTTGAACATAATTTCCATAAGAATCTATTCCTGTTGATCCCTTTTTATTTTTATGACCTGTTGCAATAGCAATTACTTTACCATCTGTATGTGCTACTACATTATCTATTGTCTTCTTTTTACTCTTGATAGCAACCATATCATTTGCCTTATGCGATGATTTATATCCTTGTGTTATAGAACATTCTCCACATTCTAAAACTCTACATTTCATTTTTTCACCTCCTTTAACTCTTCTTTGTTACATAATATGGCGAAAAAAATATTATTGATATTACTATTATCATTGAAATTTTTAATTTTTCATTTTATATTTTAATAATTTATTAAACATAGTACTTTTACAATGATTAAATAAAAATAAAGTTACAATTAGTAACTTTATTCTTGCTCTCCCTTATTTTTAAATTGAAGGATAATTGGAGTTCCTTCAAAATCAAATGCTTCTCTTAATTTATTTTCTAAATATCTTTTATAAGAAAAATGAATTAAACCCTTACTATTAACTTGAATATTAAACTTTGGTGGTTTAGTATCTACTTGATTTATAAAATATATTTTTAATCTTTTTCCTCTAAATGAAGGTGGTAAATTAAGTTGATAAGCATCTGCTATTACATCATTTAAAACACTTGTTTTTATTTCTTTTTGACTATTCTCATATACTTTTAATATTTCTGGCATTAATGTGTGTATTCTTTTTTTAGTTAATGCTGATAAGAAAACAATTGGGGCGTAATCCATAAATGCAAATTCAGATTTTATTAATTTTTTCCATTTTTTCATTTCTTCATCTTTATCATCTACTAAATCCCATTTATTTACAACAATAACAACTGCTTTCCCTGCTTCTATTGCGTAACCTGCTATATGCTTATCATGTTCAATTACTCCTTCTAAAGCATTTATAACAACAACACATACATCGGATCTATCAATGGCTTTCATAGATCTAAGTAAACTATATTTTTCTATATTTTCATATATTCTTCCTTTTTTTCTCATACCAGCTGTATCAATTACTGTGTAATTTTTTCCATGATAAGTAAAAGGTAAATCAACAGCATCTCTTGTTGTACCTGCTATATCTGAAACAATAACTCGGTCTTCATTTAAAAGAGCATTTACTAAACTACTTTTCCCTACATTTGGTCTTCCAATAATAGAAAATTTGACTGAATCATCTAATTCTTCTTCAGAAATTTGATTAAAATCTTCACATATAGCATCTAAAAGATCATATATTCCAATGTTTTGTTCTCCACTTACATTTATATATTGATTAAATCCTAATTCATAAAAATCATATAAATGTTCTTTGGAATCTTTACTATCAGTTTTATTTATAGCAACAATTACCTTTTTACCTGATTTTTTCAATATATCTTTAACAATTAAATCATTAGATGTTAATCCTTCTTTTCCATCGACAATAAAAACAATTATATCTGCTTCATCTATAGCAAGTTCTGCTTGCATTTTAATTTCATCATTAAAGGAAATATTTTCAGCATCTATACCACCTGTATCAATTAAATAAAATTTATATTTATCATAAGTAACGCTTCCATATATTCTATCTCTAGTTACTCCAGGTGTATCTTCGATTATCGATACCTTTTTTCCAATTAATTTATTAAAAATAGTACTTTTACCAACATTGGGTCTTCCAACTAAAGCGACAACAGGTTTTTTCACTAATATCACCTCACACGCCTATTATACCAAAATAAAAAGATATAATCTATATCTTTATTAAATTAAAACTATTTATAACATCATCGTATAAATCCATATAAATTGAATTACTAAATTCTACAATATGTCCTATATCCATGAAAGTTAATTCTCCTTTTGGATCTAAATAATATTTATTTTTATAGTAATATACATTATATTTTTTTAATTCTTTTTTATCTAACAATAAAATATCCTCTATTTCGTATAAAAATTTTACATCGTCGTGAATAATTATACGCATATCCACTTGATTATCAAAATAATCAAAATATTCCAATTCTTCTTTATTTAACTCCATAATCATTCCATAATTATTATCAATATAAACATCTATAATAAAATATCCATTTATAATAATATCATACATTTTTTTTAATTTTAAAAAAATTTTTCTAAAATATTCTTCTAAATTTTCTCTATCTTCTAAATCAATATTTTCAATTAATGATTTGTTTAAAAAAATGATGATATTAGATTCATCATTTGTTATTACTTTCATAGTAATCACCTAAATTATTATATGATACATATAAAATTTGGTTAGATTATTCTTTCAATTTTTTCATGAACTTCAGATTTACCATCTTTTGTTA
>CANRLQ010000010.1 GCA_947631525.1 uncultured Bacilli bacterium
TATATATAGTTACCTTTAATAATAACTCTGAAAGTGGATATACTGTTGTTTCTAATGGTGTAATACCTTTATCTAGAAAGGAAGTTGATAATACAAATATTTGTACAGTTACTCCAACTAATACCATAGTATTTAATAAAGATGGTGTTTATAAAATCCAATTTATTGTAAATGTTTATGTAGATCCAAATAGTATTATCAATCCTAAAAATAATGTCATTGCAATTGGTTTTAAAAAAATAAATGAAGAAATTGTTTATGCGGGTGGTAGTTCATATTATGGGTCACAATCAACAGTACCAATAATTGGTCAAGGAATATTTTTAATAGCAAATCATGAAACAGAAGAAATGCATCTAGTTAATATGTCAAAAAATTCTATAACTTTAAATACACCATTTTTAGATAATACTACTTCAAGTTCATACATTGTAAATCCCGTTGTAACAATAATTATTGAATATTTAGGATAAATAGGAGATGAAAGAATGAAAAAGTATAAAATATGTGCATATGCTATAAGCAAGAATGAAGAAAAGTTTGTTGACAGATTTATGGACTCTTTAAAAGAAGTTGATGAGGTATATGTACTTGATACAGGTTCTACAGATAATACTGTTAAAAAATTAAAAAAAAGAGGAGCAATTGTTAAACAAAAAATAATTGATCCTTGGAGATTTGATGTTGCTCGTAATGAATCTTTAAAAATGATTCCAGAAGACTATGATATATGTATTTGTATAGATTTAGATGAAGTTATTGAACCAGGTTTTGTAGAAAAAATACAAAATATTTGGACTAATGATACAACAAGATTAAGATATAATTATAATTGGCGATTGGATAAAGATAATAATCCACTAGTAAATTTTTATATAGAAAAAATTCATTCTAGAAAAAATTATGAATGGATATATCCTGTTCATGAAGTATTAAATTATTTGGGTAAACAAGAAAAATTTATTACCACTGATGATATAACGGTAAATCATTATCCTGATGATAACAAATCAAGATCTAGTTATTTACCACTTTTAGAATTATCAGTTAAGGAAAATCCTACAAATGATAGAAATATGCATTATTTAGGAAGAGAATACATGTATTATGGTCGATGGAATGAATGTATAGATACATTAATAAAACATTTAAAATTAGAAAGTGCTAAATGGAGAGATGAGAGATGTGCATCAATGCGTTTTATAGCAAGATCATATCAAAATTTAGAAAGATATGATGAAGCTAAAATGTGGCTTATTAAAGCAATAAACGAAGCACCTTATTTAAGAGATCCATATATGGAAATGGCTTTACTTGAATATAGATTAAATAATTATGATAATGTTATAGATTATTGCAATAAAGCATTACAAATAAAAAAACACCCAAAAACATATATAAATGAAGTATTTAGTTTTGATAATACGGTTTATGATTTATTATCAATATCATATTATTTAAAAGGAAATAAACAAAAAGCTATAGAAAATGTAAATAAAGCATTGGAATACAAACCAGATGATGAAAGACTTTTAAATAATAAACAAATATTTGAAAAGGATTAACTCCTTTTTATTTGCACTTAAAAATAAAATAATGTATAATCAAAAAAGGTGATTTGATGGAAAAACTAATAATGATAAAATATGGGGAATTAACTACTAAAAAAGCTAATAGAAAAATTTTTATAAATATGCTTGAAAATAATATTAAAAAAATTCTAAAAAATATTGATTATCAAATAAGTAAAGATCGAGTTAGAATGTATATAACTTGTGATAATAAAAATTTAAATATAATTGTTAGTAAATTACAAAAAATTTTTGGAATTCATAGTATAGTAGTTGCTCATAAAGTAAATACTAATATAGATGAAATAAAAACAAAATGTTTAGAAATTTGTAATAAAGAATCAAAAACATTTAAAGTAAATACTAAAAGAGCAGATAAATCATTTGAAATACATAGTATGGATTTTAATAATATAATAGGTGGTTATATTTTAAAAAATACTAATTTAAAAGTAGATGTTCACAATCCTGATTTTATGATAAATATTGAAATTAGAAAAGAAGGAACATTTATTTATACAAATGAATTAAAAGGAATTGGTGGTTATCCTGTTGGAATACAAGGAAAAGGTTTATTAATGCTAAGTGGTGGAATTGATTCTCCAGTTGCGGGATATTTAAGTTTAAAAAGAGGAGTAGATTTAGAATGCTTATATTTTGAATCTCCTCCACATACTAGTGTTGAAGCCAAAAATAAAGTTTTAAAATTAGCTAGTATAATCAATGAATATTCAGGAAATATTAAAGTAAATATTGTTCCTTTTACAGAAATACAAGAAGCTATTTATAAAAATTGTCCTGATAGTTATATTATTACCATAATGCGAAGAATGATGTATAGAATTGCTGAAAAAATTTGTTTAAAGAATAAATTAAAAGTTATAATTAATGGTGAAAGTATAGGTCAAGTAGCAAGTCAAACTTTGACAAGTATTGGTGTTATAAATAGTGTTACTAATATGCCTATTATTAGACCTGTTGCTTGTATGGATAAATTAGAAATAATAGAAATTGCTAATAAAATAGGAACTTATGAAACAAGTATTTTACCTTATGAAGATTGTTGTACTATTTTTTTACCAAAACATCCAGTTATTAATCCTGATTTAGATAAAGCAATTCGTTATGAAAATAGTTTTGATTATGAAATATTAATTGATAAATGTATAGATAATATAGAAGTTATTTCAAATTACGAAACAAATGAATTTGATAGTTATCTATAACCAAATATTGGTATTAAAAAAAATGTATTAAATTACCTTTTGTACACATGATATAAATGTACAGGAGGTGAAAACAATGAAAAACTCTACAAATAAAATGGTAGTTCCAGGAGCTAAACAAGCTATTGATAAAATGAAATATGAAATAGCTAGTGAATTAGGTGTTAATATGGGACCAGATGCTACTAGCCGTGCTAACGGATCTGTAGGTGGTGAAATCACTAGAAGATTAGTACAAATGGGAGAACAACACTTAGGTGGAATGAATTACCAATCAAAATAAGTTTAATAGAAATGGACAGTCATGGCACTGTCTTTTTTTAGTTTACATATTAAGTGTAAACTAAGTTAAAATTTTGTTTAAATACTTAATATTATGGTAAAATAATAATAGGTGATACTATGAATAATATGTTAATATCAAAATTAGTGATGGATGATATTTGCAAAAATGAAAGTGATGTATATCAAGTTGCTTTTTATAATATTCATAATTTTGAAATAGAAAAGAAAATATGTCTTAATATTGAAACAAACAATTGTAATAAATTTAGAATAAATGATTTGAATTGGTTAAAAGATCAAGAACCGTTATTTTTGCCAGATGTTTTAATAATTAGACCTGATGAAGTATTAACTGTTGAAGAACAAGAATTATTAAAAAACTTAAATATAAAAGTACGTTATGTAAATGAAAATATTTTAACAAATGATAAAATTTTTGAAGAAAAAATTAATGAAATAGAAAGAACTATTTATAAATCAAAAACTTTAAAATATTTTAAAATAGAAAAAGATTTAATTAATTCTATAGAAGTTAAATATTCAAACGATATAAAAAATAACGAGCAATTAACTAATAAGTTAATACAAGAATTACTTAAATTAATTAAGGATAAAGACGATGTTACTTATCAACACGTAAGAAATGTAAGCTCATATGTAGATTTATTTGTAGATGGTATGCCAGATAAGGCTAAATTAAATCCTGAACAAATTAATTTTTTAAAAAAAGCAGCTCTTGTCCATGATATAGGTAAATTAACTATTCCAAACCAAATTTTAAGGAAAAAAGAAGGTTTAGATGATAATGAGTATCATGATATGAAAAAACATGTTAGTGAGAATGCTTATCTGTTTAATAATAAACTCATGAATGATTTTAAAGATGTAGCTCTATGTCATCATGAAAGATATGATGGTAAAGGATATCCAAAAGGATTAAAGGGAGAACAAATTCCATATTATGCAAGAATAATATCTGTTATTGATGCTTTTGAAGCTATGACAGGGAAAAGAGAATATGTAAAAAAGCAAAGACAAAGAAGTTTAGAAGAAGTTTTAAATATCTTAAAAGAAAATGCTGGTACACAATTTGATCCAGAAATAGTTGATTATTTTATAAATGGAATAATGAAAAATCCTGAATTTCAAGAAAGTTTAACAGAAGAAAAAGGAGGAATATTAAAATGTATTTAGATGTAGTAGATAAAATTTTTGATCAAGATGTACCAAGTATTATAAAAAATTATATAGAATTATATGGTATTTTAGACTTAAAGCAAATAAATTTATTAAAACAATTATTTGAAAAAATAGATAAATTTGAATTAGAGGAAACTAATGTTATTACAGATGGATTAATTACAGATGGTTTAGTTATGATACCAAAAACAAAAGAAAATCAACAAATATTAGATGAAACACAAATAAATAATTACATTAATAAGTTAATGAAAAATATTGATAATATACAAGATGGTTATTACCTTAAAAGCCTTGTAACATTAATTAAACAAATAAATTATATTGATTATGAGGAACAAGTAATATTAAACTTTTTGTTTTATGAATTAAATGTTGGTACTAAAAAAATAGAATTAGTAGATGATGAGCAGGAAAAATTTAGAATAATATAGAAAAAATTACCACTTATTATTACACTATTTATGGTTAGAATAATAATACAAGGTGGTGATATTATGAGTAATAAAAGTTCATATAACAAATTAGTTGTTCCAGGAGCTAAGCAAGCTTTAGAACAAATGAAATATGAAATAGCAAAAGAGTTAGGTGTAACTCTAGGTGCTGATACAAGTTCAAGAATGAATGGTTCAGTTGGTGGAATGATGACAAAAAGATTAGTTGAACTAGGTGAACAAAATTTAAACAGATAGTTTTCTATCTGTTTTTATTGCATTTTCTTTCTTTTTATTATAAAATATTCATAGTAGAATAGAAGGTGTTGATATGAGGATAGATAATAAAGGTTTTATAGCCTCTGGTATACTATATACGTTATTATTATTATTTTTAGTATTAATAATAAGTTTAATTTCAATGTTTTCTAGTCGAAAATTAATTTTAGATAGATTAAAGGATAATATATTAAATTCTACATATAAAAAATATAACAATGGAGAAATTGTTTATTTTAATCCAACTACAGGTTTTAAATGTAGTTTAGAAGATTATAATAAAAATGTTGATGCCTCAGGTAATGTTATTGCAAGCAAAACAGGTACAAAAGAAGGATGCATGAAATGGTATGTTTTTAATGATAATGCTAAAGAAGCAAATGTTAATTTGATTCTTGATCATAATACAACTTCTTTTGTTGAGTGGATATCACGAGATGACTATATAAATGAAGGTGGTTCATCAACAGAATATGGAAATAATAAAGGGTATGTAACCGTTAGTAATAAATTACAAACTGATACAGAACAGTGGATTGATGGTTTGGCACCAAGATTAATAAAAGCTGATGAAGTAGCTAAAATTACTTTAAATGTAAATTGGAAATCTTCATTAACTACTTCTAAAAATTTCTATTTTGATTCAAAGAAAAATGAACAATCATCTACATGTAATGGTGAAAATAATACAAATTGTAAGTATGGTTGGTTATATGATAATACATTAAATTGTAAAAAATACGGATGTAATAATGAAGTAAATGATACAAATGGTTATTGGACAACTTCTCGTGATATTTCGTCTACAGATAAAGCTTGGGTTGTTAATAATGATAGTTCTTTAAATTCATATTCTGTAAGTATTAATAATAAGTATGGTGTTAGACCTGTTATATCCATTGAAAAAAGTAAAATTTATGAAAAAGAAGAAATAGAATAATATATAGATAAAAGATAAATAATTTTAATATAAATAATGACAAAAAGAACAAATAAGTTCTTTTTTCTTGCTACACAAACAAATGTATGTTAAAATAAAACTAGGTGATAAAATGAAAATAACAAAAATAAAAAAACTTAGTAATGATAAATATAAAATAGAATTTGATAATCATGATAAATTAATAACATATGATAAAGTAATATTAAATAACAATCTTTTATTTGATAAAGAGGTAGATAATAAAAAATTAAATGATTTAATCATAGAATCAGATTATTATTCTAATTATAATAAAGTAGTAAAATATATAAATATTAAAATTAGAAGTGAATTTGAGATAAATAAATATTTAGATAAAATAATAGTAAATGAAAAAGATAAAAAAAATATAATAAAAGAATTAAAAAAACAAAATTTAATTAATGATAAAAATTTTGTAAAATCTTTTATTTCTGATAAAATTCGTTTATCAACAATGGGACCTAATAAAATAAGACAAGAACTTTTAAAACATGAAATTAATTTAAATTTAATAAATGAAGAATTAAATAATTATGGGAATGAAGATATAAGAGAAAAATTAAGAAAATTAATAATAAAAAAAATAAGACTTAATAATAAATATTCAAATTATATTTTAAAACAAAAATTATTAAATTATTTTTTAGAATTAGGTTACGATAATGAAGATATACTTGAAATAATAAATGAAAATTTATCTAGCAATGATTTATCAATTAAAAAAGAATATGAGTTACAAAAGAAAAAGTTATCTAAAAAATATAGTGGGGAACAGTTAGATTTTTATCTTTGTCAAAAGTTATATCAAAAAGGATTTACAAGAGAAGAAATAGAAAAAATAAGTGGATAAATTATCCACTTATTGTTGTTTGGTCATAAACTTTTTTAATACCAGAATCTGTTATATCTAAGTTATAGCTTTTTCTAATTTTTGACCATGTGCTACTATTTAAGTTTTCATCATTATTAAGTTTATTTTCAACTATAGAATTTAAAACTTTATCTTTAACCTTTTTTAAACTTGGTTTTTTAGTGTTGCTAACTTTTAAAATAATATGATAACCATAAGTACTTTCAACAGGCTCTTTTGTATATTTTCCATTTTTAAGTTCTAATGTTGCATCGAAGAATTCATCAACAACATCACCTTTAGTGAAATCTTTAATTAAACCTTCATTATCTTTAGAACCTTCATCATCAGAATATTTTTTAACTAAATCAGACCATTTAGAACCTTCATCTAATTTTTTAATAACTTCTTCAGCAGTTTTTTTAGCTTTTTCCTTGGCTTTGGTTTTTTCTTCATCAGACATATCATCGTTTGTATCTGGTGTTATTAAAATATGTTTAACAGTATAATTACCATAAATTTCTTTTTCATAATATGCGTTTATTTCTTCATCAGTTACTTCTTTCTTTAAATATTTTTTTGCAACTTCATCTTTTCTATAATTTAAAGCATATTCTTTAATTATTTCTTCGTCATTATTAAAACCATATTGTGCTAAAACATCGCTCCATTCGTAACCATATTGTTTATATTGCTCTTTCATTGATTTGATTTGAGCTTCAGCATATTCTCTAGCTTCATCACTATCTTTAACTTCCTTATCAGTTATATAATTGTCAATCATATTAACTAATACGCTAGAACCGTATTGTTTTTTTAATTCAACAAACAAATCTTCAGCTGTGAAATCTTTTCCTTTTACAGAAGCAACAACTTCTTTTCCATCCTTTAATTTAACTTCTTTTTTACAACCTGAACATATTAATAACATAGATGCCATTAAAAAAATTAATGTTTTTTTCTTCATATTAATCCTCCTTTAATACAAGTATATCTTATCAAAAAAATATAAAAAATACAAGAAAAAATAAATAATTAGATTTAAGTATTCACATATCTTTTAAATTTCCATAAAATAATGTGAAAAGATAAAAAAAGGAGGAATGTTATATGTGTAATTCAGGTGTATCAGGAGCAGCTATTGTTTTAGTATTATTTATTCTTTTAATCATCATACTAGGGGCTTATATTTAAGTCTAGTTAGGAGGTGTAATAATGTCTTGTTCAAATAATTGTGATAACAATGTAACAAATAATTGCTCAAGATCTGGATATGGTTATATAATCTTAATTGTTTTATATATTTTACTTGCCATTATCTTAGGTTCTTGGATTATTTACTAGAAAAGAGGTTTAAATCCTCTTTTTATTATTGAACATCAAAATTATTTATAGTAAAATATAATTGGTGATAATATGTTAAAACTAGAAAATATAACAAAATATTATGGAGATTTTAAAGCGGTTGACAATTTATCATTTAGTGTATTACCAGGTGAAATATTTGGTCTTTTAGGAGTAAATGGTGCAGGTAAAACAACAACTTTTAGAATGATTATGGGACTTTTAGAACCATCTAGTGGAAATATCACTTTAGATGATAAAAAAATAGATTATAGTGTTACAGATAATATAGGTTTTTTAACAGAAGAAAGAAGTTTACTTACAAAGTTAACTGTTAAAGAACAAGCTCTTTTCTATGGAAATTTAAAAAGTATGAAAGAAAAACAGATATTAGATAGATTAGACTACTTGTTAAATAAATTTTCTATAAGTGAATATAAAGATAAAAAAATAAAAGAATTATCTAAGGGTAATCAACAAAAAGTACAATTCATTATGGCTATTTTAAACGAACCAAAATTACTTATTTTGGATGAACCTTTCTCAGGACTAGATCCTTTTAATATTGAATTATTTAAAAAAGAAATAATTGAAATGTCAAAAAAAGGTAGTATGATTATCTTTTCATCACATCGTATGGAACATGTAGAATTATTTTGTAAAAAATTAGCTATTATTTTAAATGGAAAAACTGTAATTAAAGGTTATTTAAAAGATATAAAAGAACAATATAGAAAGAAAAATATTATTATAAAAGGTGATATTAAAAAAAAGGATTTAATAGATATAGATGGAGTATTAGAAGTAATAGAAAAAGCAGATGAATTAGAAGTTAAAATAGAATCAAAAGATGTAGTAGATAAAGTCTTTTCCAAAGTAAAAAATTTTGGAAATATTACTAAGTTTGTAGTAGAAGAACCATCACTTAATGAAATATTTATATCTAAAGTAGGTATGGAATATGAAAAATAAATTGATTTATTTAACTAAAAATAGTTTAAATAGAAAAATAAAAACAAAATGGTTTTTAATAGCTAATATAGCTCTTTTAATTGTAATAGCAGGTATTATTAATATCGATAAAATAATATCCATGTTTGGTGGAGATTTTGATGAAAATAAAATAGTATATGTAATTGATAATACTAACTATACTTATGATATTTTAAATGAAAATATGAAAAGTATAAGTAGTACTATGGATAGTAGTGAGTTAAGTAATTTTGAATTAAGAAAAGAATCTAAAACAAAACAACAATTAAAAGATAATTTAAAAAATAATGAGTTAATTGTTGTTATAGATGAGAGTGTAGAAAATACTTTAGATGTAACTTTAGTATCACAGGGATATATTGATACAATAGATTACCAAATATTAAATCAAGCTTTAAATAATACTAAAACAACAATAGCTATTAAAAAATCCAATATAGATGTTAATTTATTAAATAATATTTATAAAGGTATTAAAATAAAAAGAGAATATATAGATGAAGATAAAAAATCAGAAGATGAGAATATGGAAATGATTATGACAACTGTCTTTCCATTTATCATATTACCATTTTTTATGTTATCTATATTCTTAATTCAAATAATAGGATCAGAAGTAAATGATGAAAAAACAACAAGGGGTATGGAGATAATAATATCAAATGTTTCTCCTAAAATACATTTTTTTTCAAAAATATTGGCAGGTAACATATTTATAATTATGCAAGGAATATTATTATTATTATATTCAGGTATTGGCTTTTTAATAAGAAAATTATTTGTAAGTCCTGAATCAAGTTCTTTTGAAAGTCAAATAATGAGTATTATTAATAATGTATCTGGAACAGAATTTATGAGTAAATTAATTTATATAATACCTATAACTTTAGTACTTATGTTATTAACTCTTATTGCATATTCTTTAGTAGCAGGTGTTTTAGCTTCTATGACTACTAATGCTGAAGATTTTAACCAATTACAATCACCAATTGTAATTATATCATTAGTTGGTTATTATTTATCTGTGATGGCAGGTATGTTTAAAGGTGCTTTATTTATTAGAATATTATCATATGTTCCATTTATATCTGCAATCCTTTCTCCTTCATTGTTAGTACTAGGTCAAATAGTAATATTTGATACACTTATATCAATAATAATAATTTTAATAACAATTTTCTTATTAATTAAATATGGTCTTAGAATTTACAAGGTAGGAATTTTAAATTATTCATCTAAGGATTTATGGAAAAAAATGTTTAAAGCATTAAAGAATTAAAGACATATGTCTTTTTCTTATTAGATTGAATTTTGTATTAAAAAGTGCTATACTTATCTAAGTTATGAGGTGATTTATTTTGAAAAAAATAGATATAAAAAAAATAGCAAAAGAACAAAATAAAAAATTAAAAGAAGTTAAGAAATTTTCAAAACATTATTTAAGTACAAATATATTATTTATAACATTTACATTAACATCATTAATAAATGCTTTTTTACTTAGATTTTTTACAGTAAAAAATTATTTTGAAATAAAACCTATAATTGCTGATTTTGCGGTTATATTAATTATAGGTGCTTTTGGTTATTTTTTTAAACCAAAACATCAATTCAAATATTTCTTTACTTGGTCAATCATATTTGTCATTATTTGTGTAGTAAATTCTATTTATTATACAAATTATTTATCATTTGTATCTTTTTCATTAATAAAATCATCATCACAAGCTTTAGGTGTTAGTGATGCTATTATTGAAAATAAAATGGAATTAAAAGATTTATTTTATATTTATCAAATATTTGCTATGATATTTGTTCATAAAACTTTAAAGAAAAAGAAATATTATCATAAGGTTTCTAAAATTGAAATTGGAAAAGTAAGAGCTGTAAATACTTTAGTAGTAGGAGTTATTTTTGTAGGTCTTTTCATATCTACATTGTCTTCAACTGATATTAGTAGGTTAGGTAAACAATGGAATAGGGAATATATTGTTATGGAATTTGGTATATATACTTATCAAGCTAACGATTTAATTGCAACAGTTAAGTCAGAGCTTAATCCATTGTTTGGTTATGATGAAAGTGCTAAAGCATTTAGAGAATTTTATGATTCAAAAGAAGACAACAATGAAAAAAATAAATATACAAATATTTTTAAAGGAAAAAATGTTTTAGTTATTCATGCTGAAAGTATTCAAAACTTTACTTTAAATACTAGTTTTAATGGTATAGATGTTGCTCCAAATTTAAAGAAATTAGCAAGTGAAGGATTGTATTTCTCTAATTTTTATTCTGAAGAAAGTGTTGGAACAAGTAGTGATACAGAATTTACTTTTAGCACATCATTAATGCCAGCTAATAGTGGAACTGTTTTTATAAATTATTTTGATAGAAATTATGCAACTATTCAAAAAGAATTTAAAAATATGGGATATTATGTATTTAGTATGCATGGTAATAATTGTTCATTCTGGAATAGGGCAACTACTCATAAGAATTTAGGATATGACAAATTTTATTGTTATAAAGATGCCTATGATATAGATGAAACAATAGGACTTGGATTAAGTGATAAATCATTCTTTAGACAATCAGTTCCAATTATTAAAGAAATTGATAAAAATAATAAAAATTTTTATGGAACTTTAATAATGCTCACAAATCATACACCATTTACTGATATAGAAAATTATAGTGATTATGAAGTTAATTATAAATATCAAAAATATAATGAAGAAACTGGTAAATATGAAGAAGCAGTAGCGCCTTACATGGAAGGAACTAAATTAGGAAGTTATTTTAAATCAGTTCATTATGCTGATGAAGCTTTAGGACAATTATTACAAGATTTGGATAAAGAAGGACTTCTTGATGATACTGTCGTTGTCATTTATGGAGATCATGATGCTAAATTAAAAAAATCAGAATTTAATCGTTTTTATAATTATGATTATGAAAATGATAAACTTTTAGATAAAGAAGATGAAAAATATCAAAAAGTTGATTATTATTCATATGAATTAAATCGTAAAGTACCATTGATAATATGGTCAAAAGATAAAAAATTAAAAACAGAAGTAAAAGAAGTAATGGGAATGATAGATGTTCAACCAACTCTAGGAAATATGTTTGGCTTTAAAAATAAATATGCTTTGGGTCATGATATATTTAGTTTAGGTGATCAAGAAAATGTTGTTGTTTTTCCTGATGGAAACTGGTTAACTAATAAAATGTATTATAGTCAAAGTAAAGGGGAAGGTAAATTATTAAACTTAGATGAAACTGTAAGTATTGATTATATTGAAAAGTATAATAAATACTCAGAAGAAATAATATCAATATCAAATTCAATAATAGTTTATGATATGATTGAAAAAACAGAAGAATCAGAAAAATTAGTAAATACTAGCGAGTAGGTGAGGAATGAAAAAAAGAAGATTGAAAATTTGGCCAGTAATTATTTTAGTTGTATTTGTAATGTTGCTGTTTTGTTTAAAAGATATATATGATAATTTAAAATCAAAAAAACAAACAGAAGTAAAGATAGTAGATACTATAGAAAAATATGATTATACATTAAGGGAACAAGAGTCTTCTTACTATATTAGTTTATTTAAAAAATTAAAAAAAGAACTTTCTAATGAAAAAATAAATGAAGAGAATTATGCAAATTTAATAAGTCAAATGTTTTTAGCTGATTTCTTTAATTTAGATAATAAAATTAACAAAAATGATATTGGTGGAGTTGAATTTGTTTATAAAGATTACCAATCAGAATTTATCAAAAAAGCTAAGGATACCATTTACAACTATGTAGAAAACAATATATATGGTAATAGAAAACAAGAACTTCCTGTTGTTAAAGAGGTTAAGATAAATAATGTATCAAAAAAACAATATCAAAGTGAAAAAATTTCTGATGAAAAGGCTTATTATATAGATTTAACTATTGATTATCAAAAAAATTTAGGATATCAAAAAAATGTTAAATTAATATTAGTTCATTTAAATGATAAATTAGAAATTGTAAAAATGGAATAAACGCTTAAGCGTTTTTTTTATTATAGTATAAAAAATAATTTATATGATATAATATTTATAATATATTTAAATATTGATATTTAGATATTATGTGGTATAATAGCGTAGATAATTTTTAGGAGGTGTTTTATGAATATTAAACAAACATTATTTAAATTAAAAAGCAATTCAAGTGATTTAAGTGAAAATATAACTCCTGAAAATATAAAAGAATTATCGATTGAAGAATTAGAAAAATATAGGTTATCTATAGATTTAAATAATAAAGTAGACGGATTTATTAGATGGTATTATCAAAATCAAGTAAAAGATGAAAATAATCAATATTTAAAAGCTCAAAAAATGAAAAATTTTATAGAAAAAATGGCCGTATGGTATGAATTAAGATATCCAGATTATAAAGTTAATAGATTAATCTCAGATAGTAAAGAATCAATTGATGTTAATGATGTTATGTTTAAAGAAAATGAATATATTAATGATTTATTCGATGAAAATGCTGATATTAAGAAATTAGATTGGTCTTATTTTTATAATACTGATATATTTATTAAATCATTACCATTAGAAGAAAGTATATATTTTATTAAACCAAAATTTCAAAATTCTGTTAAGTTTAGTACTAAAGGTATAGCTCGTTTATATTTAAGCGAAGATGGAATTGTGGAAACCTCTGAATATTTAGAATTAGAACAAATTACTATTTCCAATAATGAATTAATAGGTAAAAGTATTAGGGAAGTAGTAGAAATATTTAAGAATAGACAAATAGAGCTTCCCGAAGGAAATGAATTTGAAACAGTAATAGAAGATTATGATAATTGGGTATATCAAAAAGAAGAAATGCTAAATTCAGTTATGTATAGAATTATAGAGCGTGGGGAAACTATAGGTGCTAAAAGGGCCTTTATCTTTGCTAAAGAGTTTGGAAGAAATATAGATATCCCTATGATGTATGGCGTAAATTTAAGTGATACAGGATTAAGACAATTTATAAATCAATATATTAAGGCAGGAGGTTCAAAAAACTTAATATGTTATAAAGATTATTTTAATGAAGTTGAAAATCGTGAAAATCTAGATACTATATCCGTTCAAGAATTAATCATTAAGCAAGGAGATAATATAGGGTCTTTTTATACGGAAGAAGAGAATATATTACATCAACGATTAGTAAATTTATTAATGAATCAAGTAAATCAATGTCAATTAAAAAAAGAAGAAAAAAAATTGGTTAAAAGTAATTTAAAATAATTTTTTTAGTATCTATAGAACTGATAATTTATTAAAAAAAACTCATAATAAATGTAAGAGGTGTTCTATGATTAAAAAAAATAAAAAAAATATTGTTAAAATTCTTTTAAAAGATGATCTAAATAATAATGATCAAAAACAAATTCTTAATCTATTATTTAATGAATCAACAGCTATTGATATTGATAAACGATTGGAAGAAAATAAAACCTTTGGTGATAAAATAGCTGAGAAAATAACTAACACTGTTGGAAGTTGGAAGTTTATAATATGTTTTTTGTTATTCTTAATTTCGTGGATAATTTTAAATTTATATTTTATTAAAATAGATCAATATCCATTTATTCTTTTAAATTTATTATTATCTTCTTTAGCAACTATTCAGGCACCAATTATAATGATGAGTCAAAATAGAGAAGCTAAAAAAGAAAGTATTAGAAGTAAAAATGATTATAAAACGGATTTAAAAAGTGAATTATTATTAGAGGAATTACATCATAAAATTGATATTGTTATTGAAAATCAGATGAAAGATAAAGAAAATAGCTTTAAAAAAAAGTAAAAAAATGTTAAAATAACCATAGGTGATAAAATGTTACGTAGTGAAGTAGATATGAATAAAGTAACTCCTATGATGAAGCAATATTTGGAGATAAAAAATAAAAATGAAGATATTATCATTTTTTTTAGATTAGGCGATTTTTATGAAATGTTTTTCGAAGATGCTATAAAAGTATCAAGAGAATTAGAACTTACTTTAACAGGTAAAAATGCTGGATTAAGTGAAAAGATACCAATGTGTGGTATTCCATATCATGCAGCTAATATATATATAGAGAAATTAGTTGATTTAGGTTATAAGATTGGAATATGTGAACAACTAGAAGACCCTTCAAGTGCTAAAGGAATAGTTAAAAGGGATATTATTCAAATAATAAGTAAAGGAACTATTATAAATGATGAATCTTTAAATGAATATGAAAATAATTATATCGGAAATATTATGGATTTTAGTCATTGTTTCGTTATAAGTTATATAGATATATCAACAGGTGAGATAAATATAACTAAATTAGAGCATGATAAGTCTAAATTAGTAAGTGAAATAGTAAGTTTAGGAATTAAAGAGGTATTAGCAACAGATAAAATTGATAAAAGTGTTTTAGAAATATTAAAAAATCAATTTAAAATAACTACTAGTATTTCAAATGAAATAAATGATTTAAAAGAATATCAATATATTTATGAAGATATTGATGATATAAGATATATTGAAACATTAAAACATTTATTAACTTATATAAATAATACTCAAAAAAGAATATTATCACATTTACAAAAAGCGGTTATTAAAGAAAATAAAAATTATTTAAAAATGAGTATTCATACTAAAAGAAATCTAGAGCTAACAGAAACTTTAAGACTTAAAAGTAGAAATTATTCATTGATTTGGTTACTTGATAAAACAAAAACGGCAATGGGTTCAAGAATGCTTAAAAATATGATTGAAAATCCATTAATTGAAAAAAAAGAAATAATTCAAAGATATGATATAGTTGATACATTACTTAAAGAATTTATTCTAAAAGAAGATTTAACCAATTTACTTTTTGAAGTATATGATTTAGAAAGACTATCAGGTAGAATTGCATTTGGAAATGCTAATGCAAGAGATTTATTACAACTTAAGAACTCTTTAAAGGTTTTACCTAGTATAAAAGAAATTTTAACAAAAATTAATTTTTATAAAAATATTGAAACATTGGATGAACTTTATGATTTGCTCGAAAGTAGTATTTATGAAAATCCACCAGTATCTATTAAAGAAGGATATATAATAAAAGAAGGGTTCAATAAAGAATTAGATGAATTAAAAGAATTAAGAAAAGGTGGTAAAGATTTTATTGCTAAATTTGAAGCAGAAGAAAAATCCAGAACGGGTATTAAAACATTAAAAGTTGGATATAACCGTGTATTTGGTTATTACATAGAAGTATCTAAAGGAATGACTAATTTAGTCAAAGAAGAATATGGCTATGAAAGAAAACAAACTTTATCTAATTGTGAAAGATATATAAGTCCAATATTAAAAGAAAAAGAATCATTAATACTAAATGCTGAAGAAAAGATAATTCAACTTGAATATGAACTATTTATAAGTATTAGAGATAGAATTAAAGAATACATTCCTAATATTCAAAATATATCTAAAGTTATAAGTGAAATTGATGTTATGCAGTCATTTGCAACTGTTACAGAAGAAAATAATTATGTAAGACCTAATATAACTGATAAAAGAGAAATAAGAATTATTAACGATAGACATCCTGTTGTTGAAAAAGTTATAGAAGGGGAATTCGTATCTAATGATGTTATCTTAGATGAAAAAACAGATATTTTATTAATAACAGGTCCTAATATGGCAGGTAAATCAACTTATATGCGACAACTTGCCATAACAGTTATTATGGCCCAAATCGGTTGCTTTGTTCCAGCTAGTGAAGCAACATTACCAATATTTGACGCAATATTTACGCGTATTGGAGCAAGTGATGACTTAGTTAGTGGAGAATCAACATTTATGGTTGAAATGAAAGAAGCTGAATATGCTATATCAAATGCTACTGTTAATAGTTTAGTTTTATTTGATGAATTAGGTAGAGGAACAGCAACATTTGATGGTATGGCTTTAGCACAATCAATCATTGAATATATTAGTAATAATATTAAAGCAAAAACTTTATTTTCAACTCACTATCATGAATTAACTGATTTAGAAGGTACCTTACCAAATCTAAAGAATGTTCATGTAAGTGCTAAAGAAGAA
>CANRLQ010000011.1 GCA_947631525.1 uncultured Bacilli bacterium
AAGAAACAAGAATAAGTGAAGATGCAATTCATCAAATGATTGCAAATGAAACAGGTGCAATGGAAGATTCAGATATGGTAGAAACAGAAGAAGATAATGAAGTATCTAAAGCTGACGAAGAAACAAGGATAAGTGAAGATATAATTCATCAAATGTTAAGTGCTATGGAAACTCCAGAAATGTCTGATTTTGAGGAAGATATAGATTTAGACGAGGAGAAAGATGAAGACGAAAATATACTAGATGATGAAGATGATTCAAATACATTTATATCTAATATTAATACAAATCTAACAGATGAAGAAATGAATAAAATGATTGAAGAGGATAGCAAACCAGGATCACTAGATGATAGCTATGTTCTATCTAATTTTGATGTTTTATTTGATAGTTTATATAATGATGTAAATGGTGCTAATAATTTTATTTCAAATTTAATTGAGCAAAAAAAATCAGTAAATTTAAATGAAGCAAATTTGAATGAAGAGTTTGAAAAATTAGAAAAAGAGAAAAAAGAATTTGCTAAACAAATGGATTTACAAAGAGAATCAATTGAAAATGAAAAGAAACAATGTAATGAATTTGTAAAAGCTCAAAGAGCAAGAATTCAAAATGAAGAAGATCAATTTAATGCAGATATGGAAGCTGCTAGAGAAGAAAGAAAATTAGCTGAACAATCATTGAAAATCGAATCAGAAAAATTAGAAGATGAGAAAAAACGTTTTGAAAAATATAAAGAAATTGAAGAACAAAAATTAGAAACAGAAAGACAAAAATTTGAAGTTGAAAAAGAACAATTTATGAAAGAAAAAGAAATCGAAGAAGAAAAAATAAAAAATGGTCAAAAAGAACTAGAAATACAAAAAGAACAATTTGCAAAATCAAAAGAGTTAGAAGAGAAAAAATTAGAACTTGAAAGCAAAAATTTGTCTCAAAGTTGTGCTCGTTTCAAGGAATTGGTTTCTCAATTTAATTCTGGATTTCAACAATTACCAGAGGATAATAAATAATGCCAAGAAAAAAAGCAAAACAGTTGTCTTATGATATAGAAGAGATAAATGTTAATAATTCAGAAGATTTATCCGTTGAATTTGATAAGGAATTAGAAGATTTAGAAGAAAGTATTAATGGTAATGAAAAAATAAATGAAGAATTAAATGTTATAGAAGAAATAGATGATGAGAAAGAGGATGACAGTATCGAATTTGAACAAGATATTGAAGATGATTTTATCGAAGAACACGATGATTCAGATTCTACTGAAAAACTTATAGTAACTGATGATATAAATTCTATTTTTCAACAAGCTAATAATAATGTATTAGAAGCAAAAAGTATTTTTAATAAAAATATTGCAATGAAACAAGAATTAAATCAAAAATTTGAAGAATTAGAAAAATTAAAAGAAGAATTTGAAATTAAAAAAGCTCAAGATTATGAAAAAATAAAAAAATATAAAGATGAAGTTTATCAAAAAGTAACAGAAAAAAAAGCAGAAATAGAAGAAAAAATAAATTCTTTAAGACAAGTTCAAAGCGATATAGAAGAAGAAAAGAAAAAATTAGCTGCTTATAAAAAAATAGAGTTAGAAAAAATGAGACAAATTCGAAAAGAACAAAGAGAAGAGTTTCATAATAAACAGAATGAATTAGATGCTTTTGAAAGTGAATTGAAAAAGAGAAGCGATTCATTGGATGAAGAAAAAAGACAGTTAGAATTAGATCGTATTAAGTATGATTCTGACAAAAATGAGCTTGCTAATAATTTACTTAAATTTAATGATTTGGTAAGTGATTTTACAGTTAATATTGATAAATTTAATAATAATAGTAAATAATTTTACTATTTTTTTTCGTAAAAAAAAAGAATTTTAATTCTTTCTTTTATAACTATTACACATAGTTGACTCTTTATTGCCATCACCATGACAATTACAAACATTAATACTTTCTAATTTGCATTTGTCATATTCAGTATTACAATGTTTGCAATCATAAACAGAACAGTTTATTAATTGTTCGTCATTTGAAAAATTTTTCATATAATCACCATTAATTATTATTTTACAAATTCTAATAATTTATTCATAAATAAGTAACTAAAAAAATAAAATGTTATTGGTGATAATATGGTAAAACTAAAAATTGGAATACCAAGAAGTTTGTTTTATTATTATTATAAAGATATATGGGAAAATTTTTTTGATAGAATTGATGTTGAACTAGTAATAAGTCCAAAAACAAATAAAAAGATAATGGATGATGCAATTAAATATTCAAATGATGAAATGTGCTTATCATTAAAAAATTATATTGGACATGTTAGTTATTTAAAGGATAAATGTGATTACATTTTGATACCTAGAATTGATAATTATGGTACAGATAATCAAACCTGTACTAATTTTCTAGCAGCGTTCGATATTATCAATAATATATTTGATGTAAAAATACTTAATTATAATATTAATTTAAACAAAAAAGAAACAGAAGAAAATGGATTAATAAATATCGGTTTAAGAATGGGTTACAGTATAAAATATTTAAAAAAAATATATAAAAATGCTTTAAAAAAAGCTGAAGAAAAAAGATTATCATTAATACGTAAAAATATAAAAAAATTAGAAAGTGAAAAAATAAAAATTTTAATATTAGGTCATCCATATAATCTTTATGATGAATTATTTGGTAAACAAATTATAAAAATACTTGAAAAAAATAATATTGAAATAATATATAGTGATTTATTTCATTCTGATATAACAAATAAATTAAGTGAACGATTATCATATAATTTATATTGGAAATATAATAAAGAAAATATAGGATGTATACCATTAGTAGAAGATAAAGTAAATGGAATTATTTTTTTATCATCTTTTCCATGTGGGCCAGATTCGTTAGTAAATGAACTAGTAATAAGAAAAATAAAATTGCCATATTTAAATCTAGTATTAGATGATTTAGATAGTATGACTGGTGTTGAGACAAGAATAGAAAGTTTTATTGATATATTAGAGGGGATGAATAACAATGTCTAAAAAAATAGTCTCGTTTCCAATGCTTGGAAATTATAGTGTACCAATAAAATATTTTTTAAGTCATATTTTAGATTGCAAAATATTAGAACCATTAAAAATAACTAGCAAAACGATAGAATTAGGAAATTGTAACAGCCCAGAATTTGTTTGTACTCCTTTTAAATTTACTTTAGGAACATATATTGAGGATTTAAAAAGAGGGGCTAATGTCTTATTTCAAGCAGGTGGAGGTTGTAGATATGGATATTATTTTGAATTACAAGATAAAATATTAAAAGATTTGGGTTATGATTTTAAGTATATAAATTTGGTTACCAAAGGAGATCAAGATTTAAAAAAAATATATCAAGATTTAAAAGAATTAAATCCTCATTTAAAAGTAGATAAAGTTTTATATTATGGAATTATAACTAAAACAATGATTAAATATATGGATAAATGTGATGATTATATAAGACAAAATATTGGTTTTGAAGTTGTAAAAGGATCATTTGAAAAAATAAATAAAAAAATGTTAGAAGAATTTAGTAAAGTAAAAAATATATTTAAGTTAAGAAAAATTTATAAAAAATATTATAAAGAAATGAAAAAAGTTAAAACAAATAAACCTAAAGAAACATTAAGAGTAGGTATTATAGGGGAACTATATACGATAATGGAACCATTCGCTAATTATTATCTAGAACGTGAATTAGCAAGTTATAATATTGAGATAAAACGCTATACGAATGTACATTACTTGTTATTTGAAAAGAAAAGAACTGTAAAAAAATATTTAAAATATGCTAAAGAATATATTAAATATCGAATGGGTGCAGATGCTGCTGATAATATTGGTAGATGTAAATATTTATGTACTCATAATTATGACGGTATAATTCATATAAAATCAGCTTTTTGTACACCAGAAATAGGTGCAATGCCTATTATAAATAAGATATGTAAAGAATATGATGTACCAGTTATCTTTTTTTCCTTTGATGCTAATACATCAGAAACAGGGATAAAAACAAGGATAGAAGCATTTTATGATATGATAGAAATGAGGAAGAAAAATGAACGAATGTTATCTAGGAATTGATATAGGTTCGATATCAACTAAAGGTGTAATTATTGATAACGACAATAATATAATTGCTTCTTTATATAGTTGGACAGAAGGAAATCCAATCGAAGCAGTAAAGAAGCTTATAAAAAATTTAAAAAAACAATTACCTAATAATTATCAAATAAAAGGAATAGGTACAACAGGTAGTGCTAGAAAATTAATAGGTCTAATGTTGGATGCCAATATAGTTAAAAATGAAATAACTGCTCATTCAGTTGGAACTCTTAATTTTTATCCTGATGTTAGAACTATTTTAGAAATAGGAGGTCAAGATTCAAAAATAATAATTATAAACAATGGAATTATAACTGATTATTCAATGAATACCCTTTGTGCAGCTGGTACAGGAGCCTTTTTATCTAGTCAGGCTAAAAGATTAGGAATTGATATAGAAGAATTTGGAGAAATGGCTTATAAATCAAATAATCCTGTTAAAATAGCGGCAAGATGTACAGTATTTGCTGAATCTGATTTAGTTCATAAGGCTCAAATCGGTTATAAAATAGATGATATAGTTTCAGGATTATGTAAAAGTATTGTTTTAAATTATTTAAATAACGTAGGTAAAGGTAAAAAAATAATTGGACCAATTGTATTTCAGGGTGGAGTTAGTAAAAATATAGGTGTAGTTAAATATTTTAAAGAAATATTAAATCAAGAAATAATAGTTGATCCAAATAGTCATTTAATGGGTGCTATAGGAATTGCTATATTAGCAAGAAAAAATAAAATAGGTAAAGTTTATGACTTAAATATAAAAGATATTAAATTTGAAATAAATGGTGAAGAATGTGAAAGATGTTCAAATTGTTGTGAGATACTTAAAATATATAAAAATGATGAATTAGTTGATGCTTGGGGAAGTAAATGTGGAAGAGAATTTAAATAAATATTGACAACTAAAAAATAATAGTGTATAAATGTAGTTGATTAAAAAGGAAGTGGATTATGGCAAAAAAATTAGTAATAGTGGAATCACCAGCGAAAACAAAAACAATAGGTAAGTATTTAGGGAATGACTATAAAGTAGTATCTTCAAAAGGACATATAAGAGATTTAGCAACATCAGGTAAATTTGGACTTGGTGTAGATATTGAAGATCATTTTAAACCTAAATATACAACAATAAAAGGAAAGAAAAAAGTAATTGATGAATTAAAAAAAGATGTAGCAAATAGTGATTTTGTTTTTCTAGCAACTGACCCTGACCGTGAAGGAGAAGCAATTTCATGGCATCTTTATGATGCACTAGGATTAGAAGATAATAATTATGAAAGAATTGTTTTTAATGAAATAACTAAAAATGCTATTTTAAAATCATTGAATAATCCTAGAAAAATAGACCAAAATCTTGTTAATTCCCAAGAGACAAGAAGAATATTAGATAGAATTATTGGATTTAGATTAAGTAAATTGATGCAATCTAAAACAAGTGGAAGAAGTGCTGGGCGTGTTCAAAGTGTAGCTTTAAAATTAATTGTTGATAGGGAAAGAGAAATAAATGCCTTTGAACAACAGGAATATTGGACGATTAATGCTATTTTCCCAGAATTTGAAAGTGAATTATTTAATTATAATCATAAAAAAATAGAAATAAAAAATGAAAAAGAAGCAAACGATATAATAGGTAAATTATCAAATACTTTTAAAATTGAAAGTGTCTCAAAAAAACAAAAAACTAAGGCTACTAAATTTCCATTTATTACTAGTACTTTACAACAAGAAGCATCATCAAAGTTAAATATGAATGCTAGAAAAACAATGATGATTGCTCAAAAACTATATGAAGGTATTGAACTTGAAAATGAAACAGTCGGATTAATAACATATATGCGTACTGATTCAACAAGATTATCGAATGATTTCATAAAAGAAACAATGAATTTTATAGAAGCAAAATATGGGCATAGTTATGTTGGAATTGTAAAAAAAGGTAAAAAAACGGAAAATGTTCAAGATGCTCATGAAGCAATTAGACCTACAAGTATCAATAGAACACCTGAACAAGTAAAACCTTATTTATCAGATGATGAATTTAAATTATATCGTATTATCTATTATAGAGCTCTTGCATATTTAATGGCTCCTGCTATAACAGAAAATACAACTGTTGTTTTAGACAATAATAATTACCAATTTAAAACAAATGGTCAAATTATAACTTTTGATGGTTACTTAAAGGTATATAGAGATTACGAAGATATAAAGGATAGTATTTTACCACCATTTGATGAATATAAAAGTGATGTAATTGTATCTAGTAATATAGAAAAAGAACAACACTTTACCCAACCACCAAGCCGCTATACAGAAGCAAAACTTGTAAAAGCAATGGAAGAATTAGGAATAGGTAGACCTAGTACATATGCTACTATAATGAGTAATATAAAAGATCGTGGTTATGTTAATATCGTTGATAAAAAATTTGTTCCGACTGATATCGGCTTTGAAGTAACTGATAAATTACAAGAATATTTTGATAGTATTATTAATGTAGAATATACTGCTAATATGGAAACAGATTTAGATAAAATAGCTGATGGTGACATTGTTTGGTATGATACATTACAACAATTTTATGATAAATTTGAACCATTGTTAAAGAAGGCTTTTGACAATATGGAGAAAAAAGAACCAGAAAAAACAGGAGAAAAATGTCCTAATTGTGGTAATCCTTTAGTTATTAGAAAAGGTAGATATGGTGAGTTTGTGGCGTGTAGTAATTATCCAGAATGTAAATATATAAAACAAGAACCAAAAGTAGAGTTAGAAATATGTGATTGTCCAAATTGTAATGGAAAAATTGTTGAGAAAAAAAGTCGTAAAGGTAAATTATTCTATGGATGTAATAATTATCCAAAATGTAAAACAGCTTATTGGGATAAACCAATAGGAGAAAAATGTCCTAATTGTGGAGAAATGCTTGTTGAAAAAAAGAATAAGATAAAATGTAGTAGTTGTGATTATATAAAGTAACAACTACTTTTCTTTTTTTTTAAAATATAGTATAATTACTATAATAAAGGAGAGTAATCATGAATAGTGGTATTTATAGATTAGTAGCAAGAAATAAAGATACAAATGAAATAACACAAATAAGAATACAACCATTGAATAGTAATGAACAAAGATTTAATGTTAATATATCTTCAATTGATAATTTAACTACTTATTTTACTAATGAGCAACAATTGATAAAAAGACTTTATGATAATAAGTATATTAATTTTTTGAATGCTGATTTATATATTGAGTATAAATTTAATGGTAAACCTAATTTTGTAGAAGTTATTTACAAAAATAATTCTTTTTTTAGAAATTTTATAAAGGAAAGTGAAAGTAAAATATCTGAAACAGATCCATTATTTAAAAATATATGTAATAGGATATTAAAAGAATTAATTAATGAAGATAAATATTATCATTTAAAAAGAAATAATATTGTGAATAAAAAAATAATTGAAAAAATAGATGAATATTTAGATTCTAAAACAGGTGAAAGTAAGAGCTTTAATTATAAAATAATATTAAGATATTTATCAAATTACCGTGTGTTGAGGGATTTAAATAACTATTTAGAACATTATAATGATTATGATTATATAGATGAATTAGAAGAAAAAAATATTGAAAGAAAAAAATGTAAATATGATTTTAGTAAAAAAAAGACAAAGTTAAAATTATATCAAATACCAGCAAATATTACTAATAAAACTATTGAAACAGATGAAGAAGAAAAGGATGAACCATACATATTTGATTACATGGATTTAGATGATGTTTTATCTTTATCAAAAGATGAACTAGCTAAATATAAAATTGATAAAGATGTTTATGATGAATATATAAATAAAAAAAGATAATATATCTTTTTTATTAATAATGGATAGTGATTATATGGATAAATTGATAAATGAGTTTTTAGAATATCTTAAAGTAGAAAAAAATTATTCTTATCATACAATTGATAGTTATGAAAAAGATTTAAGAAATTATCAAGATTTTTTGAACAAAGAAAAAATAATGATAGAAAATACTAACTATAAGATAATAAGAAAGTATTTAACTGTTATGTATGAAAAAAAATATACTAATAAAACAATTGCTAGGAATATAAGTACCCTTAGAACTTTTTCTAAATATTTATTAAAAGAGAATATAATTACGGATAATCCAATGGTGTTAATATCCAATCCTAAAATAGAAAAAAGACTACCTAATTTTTTATATTATGATGAATTAGAAACATTACTGAATATACCGGATAAATCAACCACATTAGGATTAAGAGATGCTGTTATACTGGAAATGTTTTATTCAACAGGGATACGTGTTAGTGAACTCATAAACATAAAAATAAGTGATATTAATTTTTATGATAAAAAGATATTAATATTGGGTAAAGGTAATAAAGAACGATATGTATTATATGGAGATTATTTAAAACAAGTTTTAGATTTATATTTAAAAGAAAGTAGACCTAAATTAGTAAAAGATAATGACTATCTAATTCTAAATAAAAATGGTGGAAAAATAACAGATAGAGGAATTAGATTAATAATATCTAATATCTTAAAAAAAGGAGAACTTGATTATCATGTAAGTCCTCATACCTTGAGACATACATTCGCAACTCATATGTTAGAAAATGGTGCAGACTTAAAGAATGTTCAGGAACTATTAGGACATTCTAATTTATCAACAACAGGAATATATACGCATATAACAAATGAAAGACTTAGAACAGCGTATTTAAATAATCATCCTAGAGCAAAATTAGAATAAAGTTAAACATTTTGAAATAAATTTATAGTGTATAAAATGATAGGAGAGTCTAATGAACTATAATAATTTATTTTTAAAATGTAATTTACCAGATCCTTTAACTAAGGAAGAATTAAATAAATATTTAAAATTATGTAAAGAAGGAAACAAAGAAGCTAAAAATATTATTGTTAATCATAATATTAAATTAGTATTAAGTCGTGTAATAGAAAGATTTAAAACAATGGGTTATGATAATGAAGAATTAGTGTCTGTGGGCTTAATAGGTCTATTAAAAAGTATTGATGGCTTTGATATAAATAGGGAAACTAATTTTGTATCATTTGCTGTAAAATGTATTGATAATGAAATATTAATGTTTATAAGAAAAGAAAAAAAGTTTATTTATTGCGATAGTTTTGAAAAGACGTTAATGATTAATGATGAAAGGGAAATTAAAATTAAAGATGTATTAGCAGATATAACTGCTGATTTTATTCCAAAATATGAATATAAAGAATTATTAATCAATATACGAAGGTTGGTTGAACAGTTAAAAGAACCAGATAGACAAATTGTTATGTTATATTTTGGATTTGATAGTGATAAAAGATATAGACAAATGGAATTATCCCAAATGTTTAATATTTCCAGACCACAGATATCTAGATGTATATCAAAAAATGCATATAAAATTGGTTGTGAATTAAGAGAGATGGGACTTATTGATAAAGTAAGACAAAAAGTAAAGTATTAGTTTTACATTATTATTTGATTATTAGAAAAAAATAAAGAATTATGTTAAAAATTCTTTATTTTTTTATAAATAAAGAATTTAGTTATTGAATAAAATAAATTGGTTTGTTATAATTATAATGTTAGATAGGAGGAAGATTATGACAAAATATGTTTATTTATTTAAAGAAGGAAATAAAGATATGCGTAATTTACTTGGTGGTAAAGGAGCAAATTTAGCTGAAATGACTAGTTTAGGTCTTCCAATACCACAAGGATTTACAGTTACAACAGAAGCATGTACAGAATACTATAACGATGGAAAAAATATTTCAAAAGAAATACAAGATCAAATTTTTGAAGCATTAAAAGAAATCGAAAGTATTCAAGGTAAAAAATTTGGTGATAATAATGATCCACTTTTAGTATCTGTAAGAAGTGGAGCACGTGCTTCAATGCCAGGTATGATGGATACAATTTTAAATTTAGGATTAAATGATGAAGCAGTTGAAGGATTTGCTAAAAAAACAGGGAATGAAAGATTTGCCTATGATTCATATCGTAGATTTATTCAAATGTATTCAGATGTTGTTATGGAAGTACCAAAATCTTATTTTGAAAAAATAATTGATGAGGTAAAAGAAGCAAGAGGAATTAAATATGATACAGAACTTACAACTGATGATTTAAAAGAGTTAGTTAAGAAATTTAAAGCTGTATATAAAGAATCTATGAATGGAGAAGAGTTCCCACAAGAACCAATAGAACAACTTATGGGGGCTATAAAAGCAGTATTCCGTTCATGGGATAACCCAAGAGCGATAGTTTATCGTCGTATGAATGATATTCCAAGTAGTTGGGGGACTGCTGTAAATGTTCAATCAATGGTATTTGGTAATATGGGTGATACATCTGGTACAGGTGTAGCATTTACTAGAAATCCATCTACAGGTGAAAAAGGAATATATGGTGAATATTTAATTAATGCTCAAGGTGAAGATGTAGTTGCAGGTGTTAGAACACCTCAACCAATTACAAAATTAAAGGAAGATTTACCAGAATGCTATGAAGAATTTATGAGATTAGCAGAAAAACTAGAAAATCACTATAAAGATATGCAAGATATGGAATTTACAATTCAAGAAGGTAAACTTTATTTCTTACAAACAAGAAATGGTAAAAGAACAGCGCAAGCTGCAATTAAAATTGCTTGTGATTTAGTTGATGAAGGAATGATAAGCGAAGAAGAAGCAGTAATGCGTATTGAGGCAAAATCATTAGATCAACTATTACATCCAACATTTAATAAAGAATCACTTGAACAAGGTGAGGTAATTGGTGAGGCACTTCCAGCAAGTCCTGGTGCTGCTTCAGGTAAAATAGTATTTACAGCCGATGAAGCAAAACAATTAGGAATAGGTGGAAAAGAAGAAAAAGTTATTCTTGTTAGACTTGAAACTACTCCAGAAGATATTGAAGGTATGATTGCTGCCCAAGGAATACTTACTGTACGTGGTGGTATGACTAGTCATGCAGCAGTTGTAGCCCGTGGTATGGGTACTTGTTGTGTATCTGGATGTGGTGATATTAAGATAAATGAAGAAAAAGAAGAATTTGAATTAGGTGGATATACATTTAAAAAGGGTGATTATATCTCATTAGATGGTTCAACAGGTAAAATATATAAAGGTGAAATAAAGACTGAAGAAGCAACAGTATCAGGAAATTTTGGACGTATTATGAGTTGGGCTGATAGAATCAGAACACTTAAAGTTCGTACTAATGCTGATAATCCAAGAGATACTAAAAATGCTATTAATTTAGGAGCTGAAGGTATTGGTCTTTGTCGAACTGAGCATATGTTCTTTGATGCAGAAAGAATTCCAAAAATTAGAAAAATGATTTTATCAGAAACAGTAGAAGATCGTGAAATATCGTTGAATGAATTAATACCATTCCAAAAAGGTGATTTTAAAGCAATGTATAAAGAATTAAAAGGTCTTCCAATGACAGTACGTTATTTAGATCCACCTTTACATGAATTCTTACCTACTGAAGAAGAAGATATAAAAGCATTAGCTAAAGAAATGAATGTAACAGAAGAAAAATTAAAACAAAAATGTGATGAATTACATGAGTTTAATCCAATGATGGGACATAGAGGATGTAGATTAGCAGTAACATATCCAGAAATTGCTAAAATGCAAACAAGAGCTTTAATGGAAGCTGCTATTGAAGTAAAAGAAGAAGATGGATATGATATTGTACCAGAAATAATGATTCCACTTGTTGGAGAAAAGAAAGAATTAGATTTTGTTAAAAATATTGTTATTGAAACAGCAGAAATTGTTAAGAAGGAAAAGAACTCAGATATTGAATATCATATTGGAACAATGATTGAGATTCCAAGAGCAGCATTACTTGCTGATCAGATAGCTGAATCTGCTGAATTCTTCTCATTTGGTACTAATGATTTAACACAAATGACATTTGGTTTTTCAAGGGATGATGCAGGTAAATTTTTAGAATCATATTATCAAAATAAAATTTATGAATCAGACCCATTTGCAAAATTAGATCAAGATGGTGTAGGTAAATTGGTAAAAATGGCAGCTGAACTTGGACGTAAAACAAGACCAAATATTAAATTAGGAATTTGTGGTGAACATGGAGGAGATCCTGCTTCAGTCGAGTTCTGTCATAATATTGGACTTACTTATGTATCTTGTTCACCATTTAGAGTACCAATTGCTAGACTTGCAGCAGCTCAAGCCGCAATCAAGTCTGGGACACAGATGTAAAACAAGATATTATGCATTTTTATTCATATGATTATTATAAATGATGATGTTATAAGATATGAATATGAAATATTTAAATATAAAAATGTGAATTTAAAAAGACAGTATTTGTAATGTTTATACATTATTTAGACTAAGATTATAACTAAGTTATAATCTTAGTCTTTTTTATGCTGAAAATATATTATAAATTAAAAAGTAAATTTATTACTTTTGAAATAAAAAAATATAATAAATTATAGAAAATATTTGTGAAAAATTTCCTAAAATAAAAATATTATAGTAATCTATAAATAGATGTGTTATAACAATATTTAAATATTTTGAAAAATATATTGTTAAAAAGAAATTGTTTAATATCTTTTTTTGTTTTATAATTATTATGTAATACATATAATAGAAGGGTAATTGATATGGATTTGATTGAAACAATGTTTGTTCATAATTTACCTAAAATTGATTTACATGGGTATGATAGGCAAACAGCAGAATTATTAATAAATGATTTTATTAAAGAAAATATTAAATTGAAAAATGAATTATTTGTTATAATTCATGGTATTGGTAGTGGTATATTAAAAAATACTACACATAATGTTTTATCAAGAAACAAAAATGTCTTGGATTTTTCTATTTGTTATAATAATATTGGTAGTACGATTGTTCGTATTAAAATTTGACAAAATAGCAAAAATATGGTAGAATTCTATTAACAACAAAGAAAAAGAACCTTTGAAATACAATGTAAAAATTGAATTTTGAAAGTTTTTTGCAAAAAAGTGAAAAAAATTGTTGACAGAACAAAGTTTCTATGATAGTATAGGGGACATAAATTTTTAAAGGGGGGGTATTTATGTATACCGAAACAAGAAACAATTTTTCAATTAGGGATGTTATTTTACAATTCCTATTCGTAGCTTTATTTATATTTATATTAATATGGCTATTTCCAATGAAGAGTGATATGAAGAAAGCAATGAATTCAATCAATTCTTCAAATTCTAACAACACAGATTTATCATTATTTTACGACAGAGTATTTAACGAAAATGTTATAGCAATGAAAGATGCAGCAAAGAGTTATTACACAACATCTAGATTACCACAAAAAGTTGGTGATTCTGTTAAAATGACTTTAGGTGAAATGCTTGATAAAAAAATTATTTTACCTTTTGTTGATAAAAATGGAGATCAATGTAGTTTAACTGAATCATATGTACAAATTACTAAAAAAGATGATGAATTTGTCATGAAAGTTAACTTAAAATGTGGTGATGAAGAAAATTACTTATTAGTTTATATGGGATGTTATGATTATTGTTCACAAACAATTTGTGAAAAAAATAAATCAGATATTAAAAACCCAGTTATTCATTCAGCTAAGTCTCAAACTAAAAAAGTAGTTAAAAAGAAAACAGTTGTTAAGAAAGTTGTTAAAAAGAAAGACGAACCTAAAAAAGACAAACCAAAAGATGAACCAAAAGATGAGCCAAAAGATGAGCCAAAAGATGAGCCAAAAGATGAGCCAGTTTATGAAACAGAATATGAATACAAGAAAACAGTTGACGGTTCATCATATTATACAGATTGGTCAGAATGGTCAACAACTGCAGTTACTCCATCAAAAGATGTAGAAGTTAGATATCAAACAAGAAAAGTTAAAAAATTAGTTGCATATAAGAAAACAACTTCAGATGATTTAAGTAAACCAATTACTGAATTAAAAGATGTATTAGTTGGTTCTACTACAGTAACATCATGTTCTAAATATAATGTTACATCAACTGTAACAGGTTATACTAAAAAATACTTAGGTACATTTAAATATACAGTAGCACCAAAAGAAACTGAAGCTTACACATATGTTAAGTTAGGTGATTATAGTTACTACTGTGAAGGTAATTGTACGGCTGGTACAGTAATGCTTTATGAAAAATATCAAAAAATTCCTGTAACATCAACTTCATATAGTTGTGCTAAATATGAAACTGAAAAAACAGTTTATACAGCAAAACAAAGAGTTGTTGTTGGTTACGAGAAAAAAGTAACACAAGAACCAGTTTATGATACATATAATAGAACTTATTATAGTTATAGAACTAAGAAAACAACTCCAGGTAGTGTAGACATAAAATGGAGTAAATATAATGATACAACATTATTAAATAAAGGTTATGTTTATACTGGAAACAAAAGAACAAACAGAATAAAATAATAATTATTAAAATCCACATGTGAAAAGGGGAATGAGTTATGAAAATAAATGTAAAATATATATCAAAAAGATTTGCAGCATTAGCTCTAGCAGGGACATTAGCCCTTGCTAGTGGCGGATGCGGTAAGTCTAAAAAACAATCAGAAGATGTGACTACTACTGAAAATATTACAACTGAGGCAACTGCAACTGTTGATGCTAATCAAGAGTATTATGAAGAAGTAATCAATCTAGAAAAAGATATCGTATCATTTGGAGAACAAAGTTTACCAAATGGTTTCATAACATTAGATGAATCTAATAAATTAGAAATGGCTGAATTATTTACTAATGCATATATTCAAATGAATAATTCAACAATTAGTAAAAAAGCAATTGCTGTATTAGATCAAGATTTAGATTTAGTACCAACTGAAATTACTAGAGACTTTATGGAATTTTGTACTGATATTGCTAGATATTATCAAATTGCAACACCAGAAACAAATTTGGCATTTGAAAACTTAATAAAAGATACTAATGATTTAGAATTTATAACAAATTTAGCAAATACAATAGCTGAAATGAATGTTGCTGAAACATCAGATGCTAGACAACAAAAAATTAATGAAATAATTGAAATTAAAAAAAGTTTACTTACAAATCCAAATATTGCTGTAGATTATAATAGTGAAACATTATATTTAGCTACAAAATTAGTTGTATACTCAGATGCTATGGCAAAAGCATATGGATCAGAAATTATAACATCTTCAGAAGAAGAAATTCAATTATATTCAAGTTTTTATAATCAATATTGTGATGTAGCTGTTACTTCAGGATATATTGAAGGTGCAGATATAGATAAAGGTCAAATAGCTTCTCAATCAAGTTTTGAAAGCAAATATTTAAGTACATCTGATAAAATTATGACTAGTATTATTGACAAGGTTTCTGAATTTAGAGATCAAGATTACGATGATCAATATTCATATGAAGAAGTTACTAAATATATTGCAGAAAAGTTAGTTGGTTTATATGTAGCACCAGAACAAACTAATATCGAACGTGAAAATGCAGCAAGAAGAGCAACATCAGATGCAATAGATAAAAAGAATATAGGAAAAAGTACAACTAAAGTAGTTGATGAAAAAGATGTTCCAAAAGATAAAAGAATACCAACTACTGAAGAAAGTAAAGATGAAAATAATAATACAACTACAGAAACTTACAATAAAGCAAGAGCAGCAGGTATAACAGATGGTTCAGATGATGCATGGAGAACTCATACAGCATCTGGAAAGATTCCTTCTAAGAAATCTTTAGGAGCAGAACCATCAAAAACTAGTAATGATTACAATGCTATTTATAATTATTTCTATGCTGTAGGATGGAATAATTATGTTAATTCAGCTGTAAATTCAAAACAAGACCCAACTACTGAATATGTTCCAGTAGAAAATGGAGAAGAAGTAGAAGAAAAAACAACTGAAAATAAACATAATAATAACAATAGTAATGATTCAACTGAAAAAACAACACAACAAGCAACAACACAACAAACTACAACACAAGAAACAACAACAGAAGTTGAATATATTCCAGTAGAAGATGGAGAAGAAACAGAAGAAGTAATTGACGAAGGTATGTTAACTTCATCATTAAAAAATTATAGAGATAAACTTTTAGCAGCTTACATAAATTCATATATGAATTCATTCTATGAAGAAGAAAATGAAAATGTAAAAACTGTTTAACGAATGATATACTCATTCGTTTTATATTGACATTTTATATAAATTTGTGATAATATTTATTATAGTTGATACTCTATAATAAAGGGGGCCTACTAATTATGAAAGAAACATATTTATTTGATTACGTAAATGAAAATGAATTTCATAAACTTGAAAGATCATTAAAAAAATATAATATGTTAGCATATAAAAAGTTGTATTTTGATTTTTATCCAAAATTAAAAGAAGGTAATTTT
>CANRLQ010000012.1 GCA_947631525.1 uncultured Bacilli bacterium
TAAATCAACATAATAAATTTTATTATCTTTTGTAAAAATATAAATTAAAAAGACTGAAATCATTATTAAAATAAATATTAATATTGTTTTTATTTTCATTTTAACCCCCACAAAAAAAATAGAATATATCTATTTTTATTATATTTCTTCTATTTTTATTTTAGCACCTACATTTAAAAGTTTTTGAATTATATCTTCATATCCTCGAAGGACATGCTCAATATCTGTTATTACTGTTGTCCCTTCTGCTTTTAACCCAGCTAAAACTAGACAAGCTCCTGCTCTTAAATCAGTTGCTTTTACAGTTGTTCCAATTAAATCTATAGGTCCTTTTATATCAATAATTCGATCTTTTATTTCAATATTAGCACCCATTTTATTTAAATATTCAACATTCTGAAAACGATTTTCATAAATTGTTTCTTCTAAACTTGATTTACCATCTGCTTGTGTTAAAAGAGTTGTCAAAGGTTGTTGTAAGTCGGTAGGAAATCCTGGATAACCTAATGTCTTTACATTTATTGGTTTTATTTTATCTTGCATTGATATTGTTATTGAATCATAACCAATATCCATTTTATAACCCATTTCTTTTAATTTAAGGGTCAATGATTCAATATGTTCAGGAATAACATTTTTTATTGTTAAATTTTGTCCTATTAAAGCACCTGCTATTAAATATGTACCTGCTTCTATTCGATCTGGTATTACTTCTGTAAAACATCTTCCTAATTTTGAAACACCTTCTATTACTATTTTACTTGTTCCTGCTCCTTTAATATTGGCACCCATATTGTTTAAAAATGTCGCTACATTTACTATTTCTGGTTCTTTAGCAGCATTTTTTAAAATAGTTGTTCCTTCTGCTTTTACAGCTACTAATAAAGTATTTATAGTAGCTCCTACACTTGGCATATCAAGTTGAATAGTTGTACCTACTAGTCTATCAGCTGTTATCGTATATTTATTTCCATCTTCTTTTACAGTTGCTCCTAAAGCTTTAAATGTTTTTAATGTTTGGTCAATTGGTCTTGCACCTATTGAACATCCTCCTGGAAAATACATTTCTACTTTTTTATATTTTCCTAATAATGCTGACATAAAATAATAAGAAGCTCTTAATTTTTTAGATATATTTTCTGGTATTTCTTTATTAACAATATTTTTTGAATCAATTGTCATTAATGTTCCTTCTCTTTTTACAGTTGCTCCTAGATATTCTAATATTTCATTTAGTGCATCAATATCTGATATGTTTGGTATGTTATCTATTTTTACAATTTCATCTGATAGTAAAGATGCTGGAATAAGTGCTACGGCACTGTTTTTTGCACCACTTATTTTTATTTCTCCTTGCAATATTTTTCCGCCTTCTATTACTATTTGTTTCATATAATTCCTCCTATTTTAATTTATGCATTTTTATATATATTGCTTTTGATTTGATTTTAAAATTTCTATTTTATTTTTTATTCCTTTTTTGATGGCTTCTTCTCCTGATGATATTATTTTTCTTGGATCATATATATCATTATTTTTTATATATTCTCTAATGCTATTGGCCCACTTTATTTGTAATTCTGTATTTATATTTACTTTACTGATTCCATTTTGCAATGATTTTTCTATTTGATTATCAGGTATTCCTGATGCTCCATGTAATACTAATGGTATATTTATTTTTTTATTTATTTCAGCCATTAAACAAAAATTAAGATTGGGTTTTTCTTTATATAAACCGTGAACACTCCCTATGGCTGGCGCTAAAGAATCTATATTTGTTTCTTTCACTAATTTTTCACAATCTTCTACTTTTGCATATAAATTTTCATTTGCTACTCCTGTTACTCCTTCTATACAACCGATTTCTGCTTCTACTGAAACATTATTTTTTTTAGCAAATTCAACTATTTGTTTTGTATTATTAATATTCTGTTCTAATGGTAATTTTGAGCCATCATACATTACAGATGTAAATCCATTAATAATAGCTGTTTTACAATTCTCTACACTTGAACCATGATCTAAATGTATTACTACTGGTACTTTGATATTCAATTCTTCGTCTAAATTTTTTATTAAATTTACTACTACCTTGTAACCACCCATATATTTTATAGTACTTTCACTTACTCCTAATATTACTGGTGAATTGTTTTTATTACATTCTTCTAAAATATATTTTGTCCATTCTAAATTATTGATATTAAATTGTGGTATAGCATATTTATTTTTATAAGCTTGTATGAGAATTTTTTTTGAATTTGTTATCACTGTATCACCTATTTTAATTATAAATTTTTTTAGGTATTTTGTAAAGATTATATTAAATAAAATATTCCTATTACAATCAATATTAATCCACCAATTAATGTAGATATTTGACCAATTAAATTATTTATTTTTTTACCTAATATTAAGCCTAGATTAGTAAAAGAAAAGCTAGATATGGAAAATATTAATGATGCTATTAATGGATTTTTATAGATTGCTTTTAATCCTATACCAACAGAAAAACTATCTAAACTTACTGCTAATCCAAACATTAATAATTCTAATATAGTCATTATTTTTACACTTCGATTATTATTAAAAGATTCTATAATCATTTGAATTCCTATTATAAATAATACTAAAGAAACAATTGTATTTGGTTCAAATGGTAATATTTTTAAAATGAATTTTCCTACATTTAATCCTATAAGTGGCATAAAAAAATGATAAATTCCTACAATAGTTGATAAAGTAATTATTTCTTTGTTTTTTAAATTTAGTGTACCATAAGCAAGTGATAAGGAAAAGGCATCCATACTTAAACTTATAGCAATTATAAATACGATTAATATTGACATAAAAAAACCTCCTATAAAATTTTATTAGAGGTTTTTAATTTTATACATTTTATAAATATTTATTAATTAATTCTTCTATAAAAAATTTATATTCAACTTTATCAGTTTCAGTTTCTTCGGCTTCCATTAGACAAAGAGGTGGAAATAAAACACACCACCAATTATTTCCTTTACCTTCTCCTAAGGTAATTAACAATGATTCATAATATCCTTCATCATAAACAACTCCCTTGTATTTTTTTTCTGGAAAATAATTTTGACCAAAAGTTATTTTATATCCTTTATCATAATTTTCTTCTTTTAATACTTGTTCTGTTGTTTTAGATAATGTATCTATATTTTTTTGTATTATTTTTCGTGCTTCTTCTATTCCCTTTGTTTCTTTTAATAAGGAAAACAATTCTTTTTGTAACTTAGCACTTACTTTCATTTTTATTGCTTGATCATAAGTAGTATTACTATTTGCAAGAACACGAAGTCTTATTGCTTCATCTGGTATTTTTAATTCTTCCGATTTTACTTTTGATAAACATGACATCAATAAAATTATACACATTATTATAATAGTCTTTTTCATTTTAAAATGCCTCCTATTTTATAGTGGCATTTTTTTTTATTTTTATTCATTTTATTTATGATATGTTTCATTATTCATTATTTTAAATGATCTATATATTTGTTCTAATAAAATAACTCTAAATAATTGATGTGGAAATGTTAGTTTAGAAAATGATAATTTAAAATTACTTAAATTTTTGATATCGTTATGCAATCCATAAGATCCACCTATTATAAAAGTTATATCTGAATTTGTTAAGAAGGTCTCCTCTATTTTTTTTGATAACTCTATACTAGATAATTGTTTACCTTCTATTTCCAATGTGATTATGTAATCTTTTAAATTTATTTTATTTAAAATTAAATCTCTTTCTTTTTGCAATATAATTTTATTACTATTATTATTAATATCGTTTAATTCAATAATTTCTATTTTTGTATATTTTTTTAAACGTTTTAAATATTCTTCTATTGCAGATTCATAAAATTTTTCTTTTATTTTTCCTATACATATTATTTTTATCATACTTCTAATAATTCCGTTCTTTCATTTTGTGTAGCTACTAATATATTTTTTACATTTTGATTTTTTTGTTTTAGCGTTTCACTCAATGTTTTTAAAGCTAATTCACTTGTATTATTATCTTGACTTAAATGAGCTAAAATGATTGTTTTAGTATTTGGTCCAATAAAATTTGAAAGATAATAAGATGAATCTTTATTAGAAAGATGTCCTTTATCACCTAATATTCTCTGTTTTAAATGATATGGATATTTTCCATTCATAAGCATATCAATATCATGATTACTTTCTAGTATATATATATTTTTATTTTGTAATTTATCATGATTTTTTTTATTTATATAACCTGTATCTGTTATATAAACTACTGATTTATCATCTGCTTCTATTATATATCCATTTGAATCTGATGCATCATGTGATGTTTTTATTATTTTTATATTTAAATCGTTTAATGTAAAATCATTATCTATTATTTGATATTTTGTTATTGGAAATAATTTTATTAAATCATCATACATTTTTTGTGTTAAATATAAAGTTGGTTGATATTTTTTTAAAAAAACTTTTAACCCATTAATATGATCAGAATGTGTATGTGTTATTAATATAGACGATATACTTTTTGGATCTACATCTATTTCTTGTAATTTTTGTTCTATATATGATGTAGTTATTCCTAAATCAATTAATATTTTTGATTTATTTGTTTCAATATAAGTTGAATTTCCTCTTGATCCACTTGATAATACACATACTTTCATAATACACTTCCTATCCTACTGGTTCTTCTTTATTTATATAATTAACAAAGGTACTTGTATCTCTTTTAAAAATTAATTTTACTGTTGATGTTGGTCCATTACGATGCTTTCTGATAATAAATTCACTTTCTGAAGTATTTTCATCAATTGCTTTTTCTTTATTGTAATAATCATCACGATATAAGAAAGCAACTATATCAGCATCTTGTTCTATTGATCCTGATTCTCTTAAATCACTTAATATTGGTCTTTTATCATCTCTACTATCAACGGAACGTGAAAGTTGAGCTAAAGCTATTATAGGTATTTGTAGTTCCATTGCTAAAGTTTTTAATGATCTTGATATTTCAGCTATTTCCTGTTGTCTATTGCCTGAATATTTAGAATCAATACTTATTAATTGTAAATAATCTATAACAATAAGTCCTAAGTTATTTTCACTTGCTAATCTTCTACTTTTTGCTCTAATTTCACCTATTGTTATACCTGGAGTATCATCAATATATATATCTGTTTCAGCTAAACGTGATATAGCTTCGTTTACTCTTTTCCAATCATTATTTTCTAATTTTCCTTTAATTAATTTTTGCCCTTGAATTTGACCTGCAGATGATAACATACGCATAGCAAGTTGTTCTGCACCCATTTCCAAGTTAAAAATAGCTACTGTTTGATTTGAATTTATAGCAGCATTTACGGCTAAATTGAGAGCAAAAGCTGTTTTTCCCATTGCCGGTCTTGCTGCTATTATTATTAATTGACTTGGATGTAAACCTCCTGTAATTCTATCTAAATCATAAAATCCTGTAGCAAGACCTGTTATATCTCCTTTTGTTTGAGCCAATTTTTCTAAATTTGCTTGAGTCTTAAATAATATTTCTTGAATTGGTCTAAATTCACTTCCTGTGCGAGATTTTGATAAATTCATCATATTTTTTTCAGATTTATCTAATAAAGAATTTATAGAATCCTGCCAATTATAACCATCTGTTTCAATGGAGATAGCTGTCTCTATTAATCTCCTTCTTATAGCTTTTTCTTCTACTATTCTTATATATTCTTCAACATTTGCAGCACTTGGTACTATTGTTATAAGTTCACTTAAATATTCTACTCCACCGACTTGATTCAACTGTTTTCGATTACTTAATTCTGATGTTACTATTGTTATGTCAATTGGTTTACCTGCCTCTGCTAGATCTTTTATTGTTTCAAATATTTTAGCATGAGCTGGACTATAAAATAAATCTTCATTAAGTGATTCAATACATTTTTGAAGAGCTTTTTTTGAAAAAAACATTGATCCTAATACACATTGTTCAGCATTTAGATCATTTGGCATAACTTTGCTATTCATGTTATCACTTTCCTTTACTTATACTTATTTTTATTATTGCTTTTACTTCTTTATGTAATTCTATTTCAACATTATGAATACCAAGTCCTACTATTGGATGATCGATTAATATTTGTGTTTTATCTATTTTATATCCTTTTTCTTGTAAAGCATTTTTTATTTGTTTAATAGATATTTGTCCAAACATTTTATCTTGACTACCAGTTTTTACTTGAAATTCAAATTTTTCTTTTTCTAATTTTTTCTTTAAATCTTTCATTTCATTTATTAATAATGATTCTTCTAATCTTTTAGATTCTGTTTCTTTTTGAAGATTTTTTAAATTATTATTTGTTGCAGGAACGGCATATTTTTTTTTGATTAAAAAGTTTTCAGCATAACCATCTGATACTTCCTTTATTTCTCCTTTTTTTCCTTGACCTTTTACATCTTTTATAAAAATTACTTTCATGGAATCACCTTCTTTTTAATTATACTATAATTTTTTTATTTTAACAATTATGAAACTAAAGTATTAGTTGTATTAAAAAAGAACTTAATTGTTCTTTCTTATCGTCATTTTATTTTTATCTTTCTTCATTTATTTTTTCTAATTTTTCTTTTAATTTTTTTATTTTGTTCAAACGATGGTATAAACCTGATTTTGTAATATTATTACCCGTTTCAATTGATATTATTTCACTCAATTCTATTAGTGATGCTTCTGGATATTTTTTTCTATATATAGCTACTTCTTTTATTTTGTCATCTAATAATTCAAAAGCATCACTATCTTCTATTATTTTTATTTCTTTTAATTGTTTATTAGCTGTTGAGATTATTTTATCAACATTGGCTTGTTCACAATTATTTAATCTATTTGTCATATTTTTATGATCACGATATATTCTAATATCTTCATAATAAAATACTGCATTATAAGCATTTATTATTCTTAGAAAATCACTTATTTTTTCGGCTTCTTTTATATATATAATATATTTATTATCTCTCTTTAATACTTTGCTATTTAATCTAAATTCATTTAATAAATTTGATATAAATGAAGCGTATTCTTTATTATCAACAGAAAATTCTAAATGATATCTTGCTGTTTTTGGATCATTTATACTTCCTGTTGATAAAAAAAGACCTCTTAAATATGATTTTTTTAATTCCTGATCATCATAAATATATTCTTTTGGAATATTACTATTTAAATCTAAATCATCTTTTATTTTTTCTATATTATGATTTATTTCAATTATGTATATATAATTTTTGTTGAAATTATAACCTTTTCTAACTATTATTTTAGGTGTTATTTGATAAAGTTTTTTGATTAAATTAAATATTCTTCTTGTTACACTAGAATTTTCACTAGTTATTCTTATATTTTTATCTATTACACCAATATTTCTAATAATAGATGACAGTTCAGTTATTAATTCTACTTCATTTAATTCTAATTTTGATACTTCATTTTTTACTATACTTGTAAACGACATATTATCACCTTACTATATATGAATAAATATCTAAAGCTAATTTATCTACATTGTGTCTTATTAATTCATCCTTTATTGTTACATAATTGTTTTCAATTATTTCTACATTCATATTTTCTATTTCTTCTTTATCTAAAATTACGGGATCTTTTTGTTCTAAACTCGAATATTTTTTAACCATTTCTTTACTAATTATTCCTGAGTTAGCTAATACTACATCAATTTTATGTTTACCTAAATATTGATTAATTATTTTTATATGATCACTTGTTTTAAAATTATCTGTTTCTCCTGGTTGAGTTACCATATTACATATATACATTATTTTCTTATTTGTTTTATCCAGTTGTTTTATAACATCTCTACATATTAAATTAGGAATTATACTTGTATAAATACTCCCCATACTTAATATTAATAAATCTGCTTCTTCTATTTTTTTTAAGACCTTTTTATTTATTAATGGTTCTTCTTTATAATAAACTTGTTCAATTGTTTTATCACATTCAGTTATATTATGTTCTCCTTCGATGATCGTCCCATCTTTCATTTTTCCAACTAATGTTACATCATCTTCGGTTAGAGGTAAAACTTTTCCTTTTAAATTTAAAATTTTCCCTAATGATTCTATTCCTTCACTCATTGTTCCTGTTATATTTTTTAAAGCTGTAAGTAATAAATTACCTATTGTATGTCCATCTAAATCACTCGTTGTATTAAAGCGATAATTTAATAATTTTTCTACTAATGGCTCTGTTTCTGATAATGATATTAAAACTTTTCTTATATCTCCCATAGCAGGTATTCCAAATTCTTTCCTCAATCTTCCTGTACTTTTTCCATCATCACAAACGGATACGATAGCTGTTATTTCAACTGGTAATTTTTTAAGTCCTGTTAATAGTGTAGACATTCCTGTACCGCCACCTAATATAACAACTTTTTTCATTTAATCACCAATACTAGTATACTAAATAGAATAATTTTTAAAACTTATATTAATTGATAAATTAACAATTGTTTAATTTTTTCTGTTTTGCTCGAATCAGTAAAAATATACCACACAATACCATTACTATTGATACTATTTGAGCTATTTTTAAATTAAAGAACATTAAACTATCTGTTCTAAGTCCTTCTATTAAAAATCTACCTATACCATACCATATTAAATAAAATGCTGATAAGTAACCTATTTTATTATTTTTATTTTTTCTAATTATTAACATTATGATTAGACCTATTAAATTCCATAATGATTCATATAGGAATGTTGGATGATAGTAAGCTCCATTAATAAACATGCCATTAATAATAAATTTGGGAATATGTATAGAATTTAGAAAACTTAAAGTTGTTTCTGGACCATAAGCTTCGGAATTCATAAAATTTCCCCATCGACCCATTATTTGTCCTAAAATTAAACTTATCACTAAAATATCTGTTAATTTAAATAATTTAACATTATGTTTTTTTGTATAATAAACTATGAAAATAAAAGCTGAGATTACACCTCCATGGATAGCAAGTCCACCTTCCCATACTTTTAACATTTCTACTGGATCTTGTAAATAGTAATCTAAGTTAAATAAAATATAATATAATCTAGCTCCTACTAAACATATTGGTATCATATAGAAAAATAAATTAATCATAAATTCTTCTGATATATCTTGTTTTTTTGCTTCTTTTAGTGCTAGAAAACATCCTAAAATAAAAGCTATAAATAATATAAAAGAATACCAATATATTTGAATATTACCTATTTGTATTAATATTGGATTCATATATTTTCCCTCCTAATAGCTGGTTTTATTATTACTTCATCCATGATGATATTCATAATTGATATTAGGATTGCTACTAAGAAAGGATAAAATATTCCTTTTACTGAAAAATGATTATAAAATAATATATCAACTATTTTTAATATAAACACATTAATAAATGGATATGATATTCCCAAGGTTAAAGCTGTTATTGGAATTGTTAATTTTATTATAACTGGTTTTATTGTTTTGTTTAATATATATATTACAAAAGAAATTAATAACCCCCATATTCCTAAAAAGCTATTATCTATTTGAATTGTATTTTTAAACAACATTGACATTATTACTAATATGAGTGCATAACCAACTATATATATTGATTTTTCTAATAATTTTAATTGTTTTTTCTTTTTTGATTCTTTCATATTATTGCCTCCACATTATATTATATCACTTACATATTATTTTTAGGATTTTTCATTTCAAATAAAATATCTCTAAGTTCCATAGCTCTTTCAAAATCTAAATTTTGAGCGGCTCTTTTCATTTCTTCTTCAATATTAAACATCATTTTTTCTTTTTCTTTTTTACTTAATTTTACTTCTGTTTTTTCATCTAGTTCTTTATTATTTGTTATTACTTCTCTAATTTCTTTTATTATTGTTTTTGGTATTATATTATGTTCTTTATTATAGTTTTCTTGAATTGTCCTTCTTCTTTCTGTTTCTTTTATAGCGTAATTCATTGATTCACTTATTGTATCAGCATACATTATTACTTTACCATTTTCATTACGAGCTGCTCGACCTATTGTTTGAATTAATGATTTATCACTTCTTAAGAATCCTTGTTTATCAGCATCAAGAATTGCTACTAAACTTACTTCTGGAATGTCAAGACCTTCTCTAAGTAAATTTATTCCTACTAATACATCATATTTTCCTAGTCTTAAATCTCTTATTATTTTAAGTCTATCAAGTGTTTTTACTTCACTATGTAAATAAGCAACTTTTATATCTATTTGTTTTAAATATTGTGTTAATTCTTCTGCCATTCTTATTGTTAAAGTTGTTATTAATACACGCTCATTTTTTTCTTTTCTTATATTTATTTGTTCAACTAAGTCATCTATTTGATTTTTTGTTGGTTTTATTTCTATTAATGGATCTAATAATCCTGTTGGTCTTATTATTTGTTCAACTATTTCATAATTACATTTTTCTAATTCATAATCACCAGGAGTTGCAGATATACATATCATTTGATTTATTTTATTTTCAAATTCTTCAAACCTAAGTGGTCTATTATCCATAGCACTTGGTAATCTAAAACCATAATCAACTAATACTTTTTTTCTAGCTTGGTCTCCATTAAACATTCCTCTAACTTGTGGTAAAGTCACATGTGATTCATCGACTACTAATAAAAAATCTTCTGGAAAAAAATCTATTAATGTTGTTGGGGTTGCTCCTGGAGGTTTTAAGGCAATTTGTCTTGAATAATTTTCTACTCCCCTACATGTTCCTGTTTCTGATAACATTTCTAAATCATAATTAGTTCTTTCTTTTAGTCTTTGATATTCAAGTAATTTATTTTCTTTTTCAAAGTATTGTAATTGTTCTTCTAATTCTACTTTAATATTTTCGATTGCTTTTTTTAATTTTTCTTCACTTGTAACAAAATGACTTGCTGGAAATATAGTAATTGATTTTTTATTGGATAAAATTGAACCTGTTAAAGTATCATATTCATATATTGTTTCTATTTCATCACCAAAAAAGTCTATGCGTATTCCTTTACCGTGTTGATTTATTGGCATTACTTCTAATATATCGCCTTTTACTCTAAATGTACCTCTTTTTAAATCTAAATTATTTCTTTCATATAACATATCAACTAATTTTAACATTACTTCTTCTCTATCAACTATATCACCAACATTTAATGTAATCGTTTTACTTTTATATTCTTCTATTTCACCTATTCCATATATACAGGATACTGAAGCAACAACTATCACATCTCTATTATTTAAAAGAGCAGAGGTTGCACTATGTCTTAATTCATCTATTTCATCATTTATCGATGCATCTTTTTCTATATAAGTATCTGTCTTTGCCACATATGCCTCTGGTTGATAATAATCATAGTAAGAAACAAAATATTCAACATGATTTTCTGGAAATAATTCTTTAAGTTCTGAATAAAGTTGTCCTGCTAGTGTTTTATTATGAGCTAAAACTAAAGTTGGTCTATTAACTTCTTTAATTACATTAGCAATAGTAAATGTTTTTCCTGTACCCGTTGCTCCAAGTAAAACTTGATTTTTTTTACCTTTTGCTAATCCTTGTACTAATTTTTCTATAGCTTGTGGTTGATCTCCACTAGGTTTATATTTTGAATGAATTTTAAACATATTCTTCCTCCTTTCTATAATTTATTAGTTTCTCAATTATTCTAAATTTATCGCCAATAATTATTTTTTTTATTAGTAGAAAATTTTTATGAAAAAATTAATAACACTAAATAATATTAAATGTCTTTTCGATTATTTATTTTAACATTTTTACCCTAAAAAAACAAGGTAAATAGAATATCAACTATTTATATTATTTTATCCATTTATATTTTGTCGATACTACTATTTTTTAGAATCTTTATATAACATAATAACTAAGTATTTCAATATACTTCTTGATAAATTTTTAAAATACAATTTTCTTTATATTCCATACTTATTCTTTTATTTATTTATATTAAAAATAAAAGAATACACTTTTTTGTGTATACTTTTATCTTATAATTTCAATATTATCTTGTCTTTCCATTTTTATTTGATTTATATTCTCTTATTGCCTCTTTTATTCCATCTTCATATCCTTGTAAATATTCTTTTACACCGATAGGATCTAATTTATCTAAATTTTCTGGATTTGATGATAAAATTTTTAAAGCTCTTTCTTTTCCATCCATTTTTCCTAAAACATATAATTTTCCTTCATCATTAAATATAATATTATTTTCCATAACAACCTCCCACTTTTATTATAACATATTATTTAGCAACTGTTATAATTATTTGATATTTATCTTCAAAGTCTATTTCCTCTGAATCAACATTATAACCTAATTGTTCAATTTGATTAGTACAATTTCTTACTGTATTTATAACTGTTTTAAATTCTGCTTTTGTTGGAGCTGGATTAATATCAGTTTGCATTAATGGTTGTAATTCTTTTGTTTCTGGTAAATTATCATAATCAATATTTCCTACGTTATTAAAATTATTTACGAACTGTTGATTATCATTTAAACTATATGTATTTACTGGTTGAATTGCTTCTTCTTTTGGTGGATTTTGTGGAACACTGAATGGATCAAAAGGTTGAACTTGTTCTACTTGTGGTTGAACATTAATTGTTGGATTTGCATTATTCATGTTATCCACTGGTGTTGATGAATTCATTGGATTTACTTGTTCTACTTGTGGTTGAACATTAATTGATGGATTTGCATTATTCATGTTATCCACTGGTATTGATGAATTCATTGGATTTACTTGTTCTACCTGTGGTTGAACATTAACTGATGGATTTACATTACTCATGTTATCCATTGGCATTGATGGATTCATTGGATTTACTTGTTCTACTTGTGGTTGAACATTAACTGATGGATTTACATTATTCATGTTATTCATTGGCATTGATGAATTTATTGGATTTACTTGTTCTACTTGTGGTTGAACATTTTCTATTGGTTGAGAATTTCCAGATTCAGTTTGATTAAACATTCCAAAAAATTTTCCTTGTTCTTGATTTTGAACAAAAGGTGGATTAGGTTGATTATTGCTATTTTCTACTGGTGCTGTTTCTAGCATTGGTTGCATAGGTTCAAAATTTCCAAATGGATTTTGATTTTGTTGTGGTACTTGCTCCGGTGTAGATGCTACTTCAGTAGTTTGTTGTGTTGAACCAAATGGATTAAATGGTTCTTTTTCAGGTTCATTTGCTAAATTTGGTTGATTAAAATTAATATCTTGTGCTTGTTGTTGAATCTTGTCAATATCCATAAATCCTGGGTTTACTTGATTTGATTCTACTATTGGTTCTGTTGGTATATTAAATGCATTATTTACATTATTATTATCTATATTTATATTATTATTCATACTATCTTTATCTCCCTTTTCTTCTTCAAAATTTAAAATTTCTATTTGTGGTTCAAGTTCATTTTGTTGTTCTGAATCTGTTGTTGAAATTATACCATCTAGTAATTGATTAATAACTTGATCCGTTTTTCTAACAGTTAATCTTTCATTAATTATCCTATTTAGTACTTCCATTTGTTTTGATTTTTCTAATCTTAATAAAGAACGGGCATGTCCTTCTGATATTTTACCATCTAATAAAGCCTCTTGTACTTCATCTTTTAAATTAAGTAATCTAAGCTTATTAGCTATTGTAGATCGCGTTTTACCTAATTTTTGAGCTAATTCTGATTGATTTAAATAACCCATATCTAGTATTTTTTTATATGAGATTGCCTCTTCTATTGGTGTCATATCTTGTCTTTGAACATTTTCGATAAGAGCTATTTCTGCACTTTCTTCATCATTAACATCAGTAATTATTGCAGGTATTGTTGTTCTTCCCGCAAGTAAACTTGCTTTATATCTTCTTTCTCCTGCTACTATTTCATATTTATCAGCGACTTTTCTAACTATTATTGGTTGAATTACACCATGTTTTTTAATTGACTCGGATAATTCTAATATAGCTTCTTCATTAAATTTAATTCTAGGCTGGAACCTATTAGGTAAAATATCATCTAGACTTAAAATAAAGACTTCTTTTCTCATCCTCATAATATCATCCCTTCTTTATTCTTACTAAATTATATCTTACTATATTTTAGAAAATATTTCAATATTTTTTTTTAAATTAAAAAAAATAGATTTTACAATCTAATTTTTTTAATTTCACTTGTTTTTCTTGGATATTTTTTATTTGTAATTTTTTCTTTTTTTATTTTTAATAATGTTCTATTACTATTTTCAATTGGTAAATGAAAATTTAGTTCTTTTTCTATTTTAGAATTCAATAATTTTAAAGCATTTTCTGCCTCTTTTTTTTCTTTTTCTATATTAGCTTTCATTGCTATAAAATATTTTTCAGTTTTTACTATTGGTATGGAATATTCTAATAAATTTGATAAATGAGAAACAGCTCGTGCTGTTACAACATCAAATTTTTCTCGATTTTTTAAAGCATATTCTTCTGCTCTCATATGAACAAATTCTATATTTTTTAAATCTAATTTAGTTGATAATTCTTTTAAAAATTCTAATCTTTTATTTAATGAATCAACTAAAGTTATATTTAAATTTGGAAAGACAATTTTTAAAACCATACCTGGAAAACCAGCACCTGTTCCTATATCACATAAAGTTTCTTCTTTAGTTAAATCAATAATTTTATTAATTGTTAATGAATCATAAAAATGTTTTAAATATACATCTTCTTTTTTTGTTATACTTGTTAAATTCATTTTTTGATTCCATTCAATTAATAAATTATAATATATTTCTAATTGATTTAATTGATTTTCTGTTAATTTTATGTTTATTTTTTCTAATTCTTCTATAAATTTATTTTGATTCATTATAATACTTCCTTTTTAAATATACTGATAATATAGATATATCAGAAGGATTTACACCACTTATTCTTAAAGCCTGTCCTAAAGATTCTGGTCTTACTTCATTTAATTTTTGTTTTGCTTCACTAGCAATATTTTTGATTTTATCATAATTTATATCATTTGGTATTTTTTTATTTTCTAACTTTAACATTCTTGAAGCCTCTTGATTAGCTTTTTTAATATATCCTTCATATTTGATATCAATTTCTACTTGATTTAATATTTCTTCCGATTCATCTAATTTTATAAAATTTTTAATATCATCAATATTTAATTCTGTTCTTTTCAATAAATTATATAATGTTATTCCATCTTTTAAAGGGGATGAATTGTGATTTATTAAATAATCATTTGTTTCACTTGTTGGTGTAATTTTATTTTCTTTTAATTTTTGTTTTACTTTACTTATTTTTTCTTTTTTTTCTAAATATTTATTATATCTTTCCTCTTCTATTAGTCCTACTTGATGACCATATTCTCTTAATCTTAAATCTGCATTATCACTTCGTAAAAGTAAACGATATTCAGCTCTAGATGTAAGTAATCGATAAGGATCTCTTATTCCTTTTGTAACTAAATCATCTATTAATACTCCTATATAAGCTTCATTTCTTTTTAATATTAGTGGTTCTTTTTTTTCTAAATTTAAAGCTGCATTTATACCGGCAATCAATCCTTGACAAGCAGCTTCTTCATATCCACTTGTTCCATTAATTTGACCTGCTGTATATAAATTTTTGATTTTTTTATTTTCTAATGATAATTTCATTTGAGTTGGATTTATAGCATCATATTCAATTGCATAGGCATATTTTAATATTTTAGCATTTTCTAAACCTTTTATTGAATGAACCATCTTTTCTTGAATATCATGTGGCATTGATGTTGAGAAACCTTGTAAATATATATCATCATAGTATAAACTTTCTGGTTCTAAAAATAATTGATGTCTCTCTTTATCAGCAAATCTTACTATTTTATCTTCAATTGATGGACAATATCTTGGTCCTACTCCTGTTATGTCATCAAGTCCACCATACATACTTGATTTATTTAAATTTTTTCTAATAATATTATGTGTTTCTTCAGTTGTATAAACTAAATGACAAGGTACTTGTTCTTCTATTTTATATGTTGGTTTTCGATCAAAGCTAAAAGTTCTATAAACTTGATCACCTAATTCTGGTTTTGTTTTAGTATAATCAATTGTTTTTCTATCTAATCTTTGAGGAGTACCTGTTTTTAATCTTATGATTTGAAGACCATATTTTTTTAAATTATCACTTAAATAATTAGAAGGTTTTTCTCCATGTGGACCTTCTCTTCTTCTAGTATCACCAACCATAATATCGGCTTTTAAATATGTTC
>CANRLQ010000013.1 GCA_947631525.1 uncultured Bacilli bacterium
ATTTAAGATTTTGAAACGATTGGTCCCAACAATCATTTCGCATGGGATTAATTAAAATGTACCAATTAAAATTATATTAAAATATATGTAAAATGTCAATATTTTATATACATTAAATTAACAATTTTTTAATAAAAAACATCTTTCAAGTATAATCCCTCTGGATTTGCTGTTTTTCCTGCACGTCTACGATCTTCACTATTTATAATATCTATTATATCTTCACTTTTTCTCTTTCCTTCTCCTATTTCTATTAAAGTTCCAACAATATTTCTAACCATATATCTCATAAAGCCTGTTCCTAAAAAAGAAATAGTTAGTTTATTAACATCTTTTAAGTTTCTTTTTAAATTTGTTTGTACTATCGTTCTTACAAAATCTTCAGTTTCCACATTAGCTTTTGTAAACGATTTAAAATTATGGGTTCCTTCTATATATTTTAGTGCTCTTTCCATAGCAACTACATCTAATCTTTTGTTATATTGATAAATATAATTTTTTTCGATAGGATTATATTCACCCATATTTATCATATATATATATTCTTTTGCTTTTACATTGAAACGTGCATCAAAATCATCATCTACCTCTACAATGCTTTTTATATATATATCTTTATTTATTAAACTATTAAGTGCATTTTTTAACTTTTCAGGAGATATATCAGTTTCTAAATCAAAATGAGCCTTTTGATTTAACGCATGCACTTTAGCATCTGTTCTACCAGATGCATGTATATTAACTTGTTTATCATTATTGATAACCCTAAGTTTTTTTTCTATTTCACCTTGTATTGTTTTTGCTGATGGTTGCTTTTGATAACCTTTATAATTTGTTCCATCATAAGAAAAAGTCATTAAATAACGCATTATATACACCTCACAATTAATAATATAATAACATTTAATGTTATAAATATAGTATCTTTTAAATTCCATTCATTTATTCTATAATTTGTTCTCATTTTATTTACATCATATAATCTTAATTCAAGTATATCACTAATATTATCAGATTTTTTTATTGAATTAACAAAAATAGGTATAATTATTAATTTTAATATTTCTAATTTATTCTTTAAGGTTTCTTTGTTATAATCAATACCTCTTGCTTTTAAACTTTGAATGGTATTAGTTGCTTGCTCCAAAACTATAGGTATAAACTTCAAAGAAAAACTTATTGATAAAGCTATTTTGTTAGAGTTTATTTTTTTTAATGGTTTTAATAATAATTGTAATCCATATGTAAGACTATTTATAGGTGTTGTATACATCAATATTGAAGTTACTATCACTATTTGTACTATTTTGATAAGATTATTTATAGATACGAATATATTGATTTTAAAAATTAGGTTTATAACAAAAATAGATATTAAAAATAATTTTAATTTCAAAATATTATTTAGATATAATTTATAATTTATCTTAGAAATTAAGATATATATAATTAAAATTACTAATAAAATTAAATTACTGTATATATTATTAAATAATATTTCAATTAATAGTATCAATGTTACTATTATTTTAGCTAAAGGATGCAAACTATTAAAAATAGAATCCTTATATATATATCTTCCAAATTTAATATCATTAAACATTTCTATATATATCCTTTATTAAATCGTTTATTTCATCTCTATAGCCTAGTTTAATATTTTTTTTATTATAAACTTTATCTGAAAATAGTATTATTTTAGGTTGTAATAATCCATATTTTTTTAATTGTCTACCATTTTTAAAAACATCGTATTTATTACCATAACTAACTATATTACCTTCATTTAATACAATTATATTATCAGCTAATTTATGAATTAGTTCTATATCATGACTTACAATTATAATTGTTTTATTATATCTATTTTTAAGCATTTTAATTAATTTTATAAAATTTCTTTTACTACTATCATCAATTCCTATTGTTGGTTCATCTAAAATAATTATTTTAGGATTATAAATTAAAAGAGAAGCTAAGGCTATTTTTCGCCTATCACCATTACTTAAAGATAATGGATTTAAATTTAAATATGATTCGTTTAAACCAACCATTTTTAAAGAATCTTTTACTCTTTTATCTATTTCATTAATGCGATAGTTAAAAATTTTTAAATTAAATTCTAATTCCTCTTTAACTATTTTATTAAAAAATTGTTGTTCTGGAAATTGAAACATAAAACCTATATTATGTCTAAATTTATCAATGTTTTCATTTATATTAAGATTATCTATTTTTATTTCACCTTTAGTAGGTTTATATAAATCATTAATCATTTTTATTAATGTTGTTTTTCCACTACCAGTTGGACCAATTATAGCACTTATTTTCCCATTTTCAAATTTACAATTTATATCTTTTAAAATATAGCTATCACCATTTTGATATGATACATTATCGAATACTATTTCCATATAATATTCACCAGCTTATCCATATCAAACACTAAATTATCAACTAAATTATAGTATTTTAATTTTTGAGAAACTTCTACTATAAATGGAATTTGAATATTTAATTTTTTTAATAATTTTTCTTGATTAAAAAATAATTTTGTATTTTCTTGTATTACTATATTTCCATTATTCATAACTATTATTTCATCTCCAAATAAAGAATCTTCTATATCATGAGTTATATTTATAATAGTTATTTTATTTTCTTTGTTTATTTTTTTTAATATTTTGTATATTTTATCTTTAGTTAAACTATCTATCATTGTAAATGCATCATCTAATATAATTATTTTAGTATTTACAGCAATTATTGAAGCAAGTAATACTAATTGTTTTTCACCACCACTTAATTGATTTACATTTCTATATAGTAGCTTTTCGATATTTAATAAGGTGCTTACATAATCAACTCTTTTTTTGATTTTTTCTTTATCTAAATTCATATTTTCTAATGTAAATATAATTTCATCTAAAACATTATCTTGAATCATATTATCATCAGGATTTTCAAATATAACACCTATTTTTTCCCTAATAGTTTTAACATTAAATTCATTTAATATTAAATCATCTATTATTATTTTTGAATCACTTTTTTCTAATCCAGTTAAAATTCTAACTAAAGTACTTTTACCTGAGTTATTATTCCCTATTATAGTAGTAAATGTTCCTTCTTCTATATTTAAATTTAAATCTTTAAATATTTGTTTTTCATTATATTTAAAATTTAATCCTTTTATTTCAATAATATTTTTCATGTAACCACCCATAGTGTATATTATAATATATTTATATTTTTTTTACAATAATTTAAAAAAAATACTTTTCAGTATTTTATTCTTTATCAACTAAATTAACTGTATATTTATATTTATTATTTGAATATTCGATTATTACTTTTGATTTTTCTAAATCATATTCTTTATTTGTATTTCTATTTATAAATTCTCCATCAATATAGCCGTCATCATATAATTTTTTAACAGTTACCTCTTCTATTCCTTCATCTGTTTTAAATATGGTTATACCAACATTATCGGCTACATAACTTTTTGCACCTTCTATGATACTACTTTCTTGAATTTCGGTAGTTGATGTTCTAAAATCACTTAACATTTTTGTTATACTAGGAAAAGTAATTAGTGCTAACAAACCAATTATAACTATAACAGCTATAAGTTCAACTAATGATATCCCGCGATTATTCATTTTATCCTTCCTTTTTTAATTGAATATTATAACAAATTTTTAATAATAATTTTTTTGGAACAAAACGATTTAAACAATAATTAAGCTTCATTAAGAATCCAGGAATAATAATAAGTTTTTTCTTAAACATTTTTTTAACTGCATATTTAGCAACATCTTGACTTTTCATTTGTTTAATACTAAATTTTACTTTAGCAACTTTATTAAATTCTGTATCAACTGGTCCAGGGCATAAAACAGAAACTCCAACATTACTTTTTATTTCTCTAAGTTCTCCATAAATTGATTCACTTAATCTAAGTACATAGGCTTTTGTTGCATAGTAACCTGCCATTAATGGCCCAGGTTGAAAAGCTGCAGCTGAAGCAACATTTAATATATATCCCCTATTTCTTTTTGTAAATTCTTGTAAAAATAATTTTGTTAATATATGAAGTCCTTTTATATTAGTATCTATCATATCTAATTCTCTATCCAATGATGTTGTCGTAAAATCACCAAAAACACCAAATCCTGCACAATTAACAAGTATTTCAATATCTTGATCTTTTACTTGATTGTATAATTCCATACAATTAAATGTACTAGATATATCTATATTTATTATTTCAGCATTTGTTTTTAATTCTGATTTAATTTTTGTTAATCTTGTTTTTCTTCTTGCTACTAAAATTATATCATAGCCCATATTACTTAATTCTTTTGCAATATCAGCACCTATCCCTGAGCTTGCACCTGTAATTAATGCTTTCATAACATCACCTAATTATATTATATAATAATTATTAATATATTTCAAACATTATTAAAAAAGAAGACTATTTTTCGTCTCCTTCAACTATTTCTAAAATAACCATTAACGCATCGTCTCCTCTACGTTCAGTTAATTTTAATATTCTTGTGTATCCACCATTTCTATTTGCAAATCTTATAGCTAAATCATCAAATACTTTTTTAACTGCTAATTTATCATTTTGTAAAAAAGCTAATGCTTTTCTTCTTGAAACTAAAGAACCATTTTTACCATAAGTAACCATTTTATCAAAGAATTTACGAACTTCTTTTGCTCTTGCTTCTGTTGTTTCAATTCTTTCATTAATAATAAGATCTTTTGTTAAATTAGCTAGCATGCTTCTTCTATGTTTGCATGTACGTCCTAATTTTCTATAAGCCATAATATACCTCCTTATTAATCATCTTCACGAAATTTAAGTCCCATATCTTTAATTTTGTCTATAACTTCTTTTAAAGATTTTTTACCCAAATTACGTATTTTCATCATTTCTAATTCTGATTTTTCAGTTAAATCACCTAAAGTATTAATACCAGCTCTTTTTAAGCAATTGTAAGCTCTTACAGAGAAATCTAAATCATCGATTGATGTTTCTAATTTCTTAAGTTTTGAATCTTCTTGTTTAGCTGTCATAATACCTGTCATATCAGCAATTTCAGAAAGTTCAGTTAAAACATTAAAATGTTCAATTAAAATTTTTGCTCCTAATGCTACTGCTTCTTCTGGACGAATTGATCCTTTTGTATGAACATTTAAAATAAGTTTATCATAACTTGCATCTTGTCCAACACGTGCACTTTCAACTTCATAACTAATTCTTTCAATTGGTGAATATATTGCATCAATTGGGATAAATCCAATTTTATTATTTTCTGCATAAACTTTGTTTTCATTTGATGGAACATATCCTCTACCATTAGCAATAATTAATTCCATATCAAGTTTTCCACCTTTAGATACAGTAGCAATAACATGTTCTGGATTAATTATTTCTACATCAGCATCACATACTATATCTGCTGCTGTAACCACTTTTTCTTCATTTACAGAAAGTGTAACTGTTTTTAATTCATTTGAATTATTTCTGACAACTACACCTTTTAAATTTAGAACTATGGTTGCTACATCTTCTACTATTCCTTCAATTGTTTGAAATTCGTGCATTACACCATCAATTTTAAAAGCTACAATTGCACTTCCTGGCATACTTGATAACATTACTCTTCTTAAAGCATTACCAATAGTTGTACCAAATCCTCTTTCTAAAGGTTCTAATTCAAATTTACCATAATTATTATTTTCTATATAATCAGTTATTTTATATATTGGTTTTTCAAAATTTAACACTTTAACACTCCCTTTCTTACTATCCACGTGGACGTTTTGGTGGACGACATCCATTATGTGGTACAGGTGTTACATCAGTAATTGATAAAATTTCAAGACCAGCAGTTTGTAATGAACGAATAGCTGTTTCACGTCCAGATCCAAGACCCTTTACATGTACTTCAACTTTTTTCATTCCCATATCAAAAGCTGTCTTTCCTGCAGCTTCTGCAGCCATACCTGCTGCAAATGGAGTTGATTTTTTACTTCCTTTAAATCCCAAAGTACCAGCTGAAGCCCAACTTATAGCATTTCCTTCTTTATCAGTAATTGTTACTATAGTATTATTAAAAGTTGAATGAATAAAAGCTTTTCCTTCTGGTACATTCTTTTTAACTTTACGTTTTCTTGGTTTATAAGCCATTTATATAACCTCCTTTTCAGTTACAATTATTTTTTCTTATTAGCGACAGTTTTTCCTTTACCCTTACGAGTTCTTGCATTTCTATTTGTTCTTTGACCTCTTACAGGTAAACCTTTTTTATGACGAGTTCCTTGATATGAATTAATTTCCATTTTTGTTTTAATATTCATATTAACTTCACGTCTTAAATCACCTTCAATAGTGTATTTATCAATTTGTTCACGAATTTTATCTAATTCAGTGTTATCTAATTGTCCAGCTCTTTTATTTGGATCAATTTTAGCATCACTTAATATTTTATTTGATAAACTTCTACCAATTCCATAAATATAAGTTAATGCAATTTCAATTCTTTTATTATTTGGTATATCTACACCCTTAATACGTGCCATAAAACACCTCCTATATTAACCTTGTCTTTGTTTATGTTTTGGATTTGTACAGATTACCCATACTTTTCCATTACGTCTAATTATTCTACATTTGTCACACATTTTTTTGACTGATGGTTTTACTTTCATTATTATCCCTCCTATTTTCTATAGGTTATACGCCCACGTGTTAAATCATATTCTGATAATTCGATAGTTACTGTGTCACCTGGTAAAATGCGGATATTGAACATTCGGATTTTACCAGAAACGTGAGCAATTACAGTATGTTTGTTTTCAAGTTCTACCTTAAATTGTCCTCCAGGTAAAACTTCTAATACTTTACCTTCTACTTCGATAGCAGACGTCTTATTTGAAGAATTATTTTCTTCGTTTTTTGTTCTTCTATTATTTTGTTTTTTTGGCATATTTTCACCTCTTTGTTAAAATTATATACCCATCTTTTGTTACTAAGACTGTATGTTCAAAGTGGGCTGATGGTCTATCATCTGCTGTTACTATTGTCCAATCATCATCTAGCATAAAAATTTCTCTAGTACCTAAATTTAACATTGGTTCAACCGCAATAACCATTCCTGCCTTTAAGATAGGTCCAGTATTTTTTTTACCATAATTTGGTACATCAGGATCTTCATGAACTTTACTACCAACTCCATGACCTACTAGTTCTCTAATAACACCTAAGTTATGTTTTTTAGCGTAAGTTTCAATTGCAAAACCTATATCTCCTACATGAGCACCTTCTTTTATTGCTGATAATCCTTCAAACAACGACTCTTCTGTCCATGTTAGGAGATCCTGTTTTTCTTTTGAAATTTCACCAACTGGGTAAGTCCAAGCGGAATCTCCATGATACCCTTTATAACATGCTCCAATATCTATTGAAACAATATCTCCACTTTTAAGTTTTCTATTGCTTGGTATTCCATGAACTACCTCTTCATTTACTGATATACAAACAGATTTAGGAAAACCGTACAAATTTAGAAAAGATGGAGTTGCTCCTGATTTTATTATAAAATCATGAGCTAATTTATCAAGTTCTTTAGTAGTAACACCTGGTTTTATAAATTGTTTTAAATAATTATGCGTATTACCAACTATTTCCCCTGCTTTTTTTAATAGTTCAATTTCATAATCAGATTTTATACTTATCATATTTCACCATTTAAAACCTTACATATTTCATTAAATGTTGTCATTTTATCAGTACTATTAATTTCATATAAATTAGAATTATTCCTATAAAAATCGATTAAAGGAAATGTGTTTAAAATATATGTTTCATATCTTGTTTTAAAAGATTCTTCATTATCATCTTCTCTTTTAATCAAATTATTTCCACATTTGTCACAAATATTTGTTTTTTGTGGCATTGATTCATCTATTTGTTCATTATAAACACTTCCACAATTTGGACAAGAAATTCTTCCAACTATACGTTTTTTTAATATTTCTTCATCAACATTTAAATAGAAAACATAATTAATATTTATATTCATATCACTCAATAATTGAGCTTGATTTATATTTCTTGGAAAACCATCTAATATAAACCCATTTTTACAATCATCTTCTTTTAATCGTTCACTAACTAATTTTGTCATAGTGTTATCATCTATTAAACAACCTTTTTTCATTAAATCGGCTAGTTCAACATTTGTTTTTGATTTTTCTCTTAAAATATCACCTGTTGATATATGAACTAAATTATATTTTTCACATATCATTTTTGATTGTGTTCCCTTACCAGCGGCTGGGGGAGCAATAAGAATAATATTTTTCAATTATTGTCTTCTCCTTCCTCTAGCATAATTACGTGTAACTAATTCACTATCAAGTTGTTTATAAACTTCAAGAGCAACTCCAACTACGATTAATAAACTTGTTCCACCTATGCTTATGCTTGAAGGTAATTCTTTAATAAGACTGAACATGATAGGTATGGCAGCTATTAATGTAAGTGCTAAAGCCCCTACTGTTGTTATTCTCTTTAATATATTCTTAATATATTTTGTTGTTTCTTCTCCTGGTCTTACACCTGGAATAAATCCACCATTTTGTCCAAGATTTTCAGATAATTCATCAGGTTTTATTTGTAAAAATGTATAAAAATATGCGAATACAAATATACAAATAACATATATTATAAATCCTGTTATTGTCTTAGTTGTTAACCATTGATTAACAAATGATGTAATTGCTGTTTTTTTAGCAACTGAAGCTATAATTCCTGGAATTGAAATTATAATTGATGCGAATATAACAGGCATAACTCCTGCTGAATTAAGTTTAAATGGAATATAACTTTGTTGTTTTCCATACATACTAGTTGTTTTATTAGCATATTGAATTGGAACACGACGTTCTGCTGTTTCAACAAAGACAACTCCTAATAAAATCATTACAAATAATAATACAAAACCTATAAATTTAAGTATACCAATTATTCCATTATCTGGTACAAAAGTATTATATGTCACATAAAACATATTAGGCAAAGTTGCAATTATACCAGCCATAATAATCATTGATGTACCATTTCCAATTCCTTTTGAAGTTATTTGATCTGCCATCCATAGTAACAAAGATGTACCTGCAGTTAAGATTAAAGCAAAAGTCAAATATTGAATTGGAGTACCACCTTTTACAAAAGCAAATGAGAATATATAACCTTGAATGAATGCTAATATAATTCCTAAATACCTTGTAATCTTATTAAGCTTTGTTCTTCCTGTTTGTCCTTGTTTCCCTAATTCTGAAAAATAAGGAATAATATCCATTTGTAATAATTGCATTACGATAGAAGCATTAATATATGGTATAACACCAAGTGCGAATATTGAAAATTGTTCTAACGCTCCTCCACCCATTGCATTTATTAACTCTAAAAATCCTAAATTAGTATCACCTAAACTATTTCTGTCTATTCCTGGAACAATAATTGTTGTTCCTAATTTAAATATGAATAAGATTATAAAAGTAAAGTAAATTCTTTTTCTTAAATCCTTGTTTTGAGGACTAAATATTTGCTTAGTCTTTGCAAACATTTTAAATCACCTCTACTTTTCCACCTAATTTTTCTATTTCTTCTCTTGCTCTATTAGAAAATTTATGAGCTTTTACTATTAATTTTTTTTCTAAAGTTCCATTTCCTAAAACTTTAACACCATCTAATTGATTTTTTAATAATCCCATTTCTTTTAATAATTCTGGTGTAATAACAGCATCATTATCAAATTTATTTAAATCACTTAAGTTAATAACAGCATATTCTACTTTAAATCTAGCATTTGAGAATCCTCTTTTTGGTAAACGTCTATATAATGGTAATTGTCCACCTTCAAATCCTGGCTTATGACTATATCCACTTCTAGATTTTTGACCATTTTCTCCACGTCCTGAAGTTTTACCTAAACCACTACCTGGCCCACGACCAACTCTTTTACGTGATTTTGTAGCACCTTCATTTGGAGTTATTGTATGTAATTTCATTAGATTATTTTCTCAACTTTCTTTCCTCTTAAAGCTGCAATTTGTTCTGCAGTTTTTTGAGATTTTAATGCTTCTAATGTTGCATATGCCATATTAATTTTTGTATTTGAACCTAGTGATTTTGAAAGAATATCTTTGACTCCAGCAAGTTCAAGAACAGCACGAACTGGTCCTCCTGCTTTTACTCCTGTACCTTTGCTAGCAGGTTTTAACATTACTCTACTTGCACCTCTAACACCAATTGCTTCATGTGGGATTGTTCTTTCATCAACTAATGATATATTAACTACATTTTTAGTAGCTGCACTTACAGCTTTCTTTATTGCATCTGGTACTTCATTTGCTTTACCTGTACCTAGACCAACTTTTCCTTTTCTATCTCCTACAACTACAGTAGCAGAGAAACGGAAATGACGACCACCTTTTGTTACTTTTGTAACACGACCTATATTAATTACTTCTTCTTCATATAATTTTGGTTGTCTTTCTCTTGGTTGTCTTTTTTGTTTTGGGCGTGGTTCTATTTTCTTTTCTTCCATTGATTACCCTCCTTTTAGAATTCTAATCCATTTTCACGTGCTGCTTCTGCTAAAGCTTTAACACGACCATGATATAGGTATCCACCTCTATCAAAAACTACTTTTTTAATTTTTGCTTTAATTGCTTTTTGAGCTAAGCTTTCTCCAACTTTAGATGCGGCTTCTATATTCCCACCATTTTTTATGTTTAAACTTTTATCTATTGAAGAAGCACTAACTAATGTAGTTCCATTTTCATCATCAATTATTTGAGCAAAAATATTACCGTTAGATCTAAACACATTTAGTCTTGGAACATTTGCTGTACCTACAACTTTATTTCTAACACGTTCATGTCTAGACTTACGTAATTCATTACGAGCTACTTTTTTTATCATAAATTGCATCTCCTTTGCTTAAAGTTATGCTGCTTTCTTTCCTTCTTTACGACGAATAAATTCATCTTTGTAACGAATTCCTTTTCCCTTATAAGGTTCAGGTTGTCTTATTTTTCTGATGTTCGCAGCGAATTCACCAACAAGACATTTATCTATACCTGAAATAGTAAGTTCTGTACTACTTGGAACTTCAATTGTAAGTCCTTTTGGAACTTCTACTTCTACTGGATGTGAATATCCAGCATTTACTACTAATGTGTTACCTTTTTGAGTAAATCTATAACCTACACCAATTATTTCTAATTGTTTTTGATACCCATTTGTAACACCAATTATCATATTTTTGATATTAGCATTTGCTGTACCATGAAAATTTTTAAATTCATCACTTTTTCTTTCAACAATAACTTGGTTATCTTTGACAGATACTGTGATATTTTTATTAACTTCAGTAGAAAGTTCACCTTTTGGACCTTTTACTGTAACTACATTATTATCAACAGTTACTGTTACATTTTCAGGTACTGACAATATTCTATTACCAATACGACTCATATTAATCCTCCTTACTTTCTACCAAATGTATGCTATAACTTCTCCACCTAATGATTCTTTTCTTGCTTTTCTATCTACCATTAATCCTTTTGATGTTGATATAATTGCAATACCTAATCCATTAAGTACTCTTGGAAGTTCTTCAGCTTTTGCATAAACACGTAATCCAGGTTTTGAAATTCTTTTAAGTCCTGTTATTACGCTTTCTTTATTTTGTCCATATTTTAAGCTTAATACTAAAATATTTTGAACATTATTTTTCTTTAATTTATAATCGATTATATATCCTTCTTCTTTTAATATTTCAGCGATTGCTTCCTTTATTTTTGAAGTAGGCATTTCAACTTCTTTAGTTCGCATTTGTTTTGCATTACGAATTCTTGTAAGCATATCAGCGATTGGATCTGTCATATTAATCCCTCCTTACCAACTAGATTTTTTCATTCCTGGTATTTGTCCTTTGTATGCTAGTTCTCTAAAACAAATACGACAAATTCCATATTTTTTTAGTACTGAATGTGGTCTTCCGCATCTATTACAACGAGTATATTCACGTACTTTAAATTTTGGTTTTCTACTAGCCTTAACAACCATACTTTTCTTTGCCATAATTTCCTCCTAATAATTACTTTTTAAACGGCATACCAAAGCCTTTTAATAGAGCTAATGCTTCTTCATTTGTTTTTGCTGTTGTTACAAAAACAATATCCATACCGCGTACTTTTACTATTTTATCATAATCAATTTCTGAGAAAATTAATTGTTCTGTTAAACCTAATGTATAATTACCTCTTCCATCAAATGATTTTGTTGAGATACCTCTAAAATCTCTAACACGTGGTAATGTTATACTGATTAATTTATCTAAGAAATTATACATATTATCCCCACGTAAAGTTACTTTACAACCAATTCCTTGTCCTTCTCTTAATTTAAATCCAGCAATAGCTTTTTTTGATTTAGTTATAACTGGTTTTTGACCTGTTATTATTTCTAAATCTTCAACAGCTGCATCTAATAATTTTGAATTTGTTGTAGCATCTCCAACACCCATATTTACAACTATTTTTTCTAGTCTAGGTATTTCCATTATATTAGAATAATTAAATTGTTCTCTTAAATCTTTCATGATTTCATCATTATATTTTGCTTTTAGACGGTTCACAATTACCCTCCTTCCAATTAATCAAGACTTTCATTTGATTTCTTAGAAATTCTTATTTTTTTACCTTTTTTATCAACAGTATGTCCTATTCTGGTTCTTTTGTTTGTCTTTGGATCTACTATCATAACATTTGAAGCATGAATTGGTGCTTCCATTTCTTCTATACTACCAGCTGTTTGTCCATTTGGTTTAACATGTTTTTTCACAATATTTACACCTTCAACAACAACTTTATTAGTATTTTTCAATGTTTTTTTGATAATTCCTTCTTTTCCTTTATCCTTACCAGCAATAACAACAACTTTATCTCCAGTTTTAAAGTTCATGCTTTTCCTCCTTCGAAAATTATAATACTTCTTTGGCAAGTGATACAATTTTCATATAATTATTATCACGTAATTCACGTGCTACAGGTCCAAACACACGAGTTCCAACTGGGCTCTTATCATCTTTAATAATAACACATGCATTATCATCAAATTTAATATAAGATCCATCTTCTCTTCTTAGACCAAATTTACTTCTAACGATTACAGCTTTTAAAACTTTACCTTTTTTAACTGTACCATTAGGAATTGCTTTTTTAACAGTTACAACAACTGTATCACCAATATTACCTGTTTTTACTTTACTTCCACCTAGAACACGAATAACAGAAACTTCACGCGCTCCAGAGTTATCAGCAACTTTTAAACGGCTTTCTTGTTGAATCATATATTGATCCTCCTCCCAGTTTCAATTATAAAATAATTGCTTTTTCTACTATTTCAACTAAACGGAAACGTTTTGTTCTAGATAGTGGTCTAGTTTCTGCGATACGTACTGTATCTCCTACTTTTGCTTCATTTTTTTCATCATGTGCTGCATATTTTTTAGAATATTTAACACGTTTTCCATATAATGGATCTTTTTTATAAGTTTCAACTAAAACAGTTATTGTTTTATCTGTTTTATCACTTACAACTTTTCCTACTAATTCACGTTTTACATTTTCCATTATTTAACCTCCTCACCTAGTTCACGTTCACGTAATACTGTTTTCATACGTGCAACTAGTTTTCTAAGTTCATTTATTCTTGAAGGTTTTTCTAAATTTCCAGTAGCTTGGCTAAAACGTAAGTTAAATAATTCTTCTTTAGATTCTTCAATTTTTTTAATTATTTCATCATTTGATAATTCTCTTATTTCATTAATCTTCACGTTTTTCACCACTTTCCTTCATTACAAATTTACATTTTACAGGAAGTTTATGCATTGCAAGTCTTAATGCTTCACGTGCTACTTCTTCACTAACTCCAGCAATTTCAAACATAATTTTTCCTTTTTTGACTACTGCTACCCATTTTTCTGGTTGACCTTTACCTTTACCCATACGAGTTTCTAAAGGTATCTTTGTTAATGAAAGATGAGGAAATATATTAATCCATACTTTCCCACCACGTTTCATATAACGAGTCATTGCTACACGGGCAGATTCAATTTGTTGTTGAGTAATATAATTACCTTCCATTGCCATTAATCCGTAGTCTCCAAAATGTAATTCTCTATTACCTCTTGCTTCACCCTCATATTTAAGTCTATGTGGTCTTCTATATTTAGTTCTTTTTGGTATTAGTGCCATTATCGTTACCTCCTTTTTCTTTTGAGGCAAGGATTTCTCCTTTATAAATCCATACTTTTACACCAATTTTTCCATAAGTAGTGTCTGCTTCCTTATGTGCATAATCAACATCAGCTCTTAAAGTATGAAGAGGAATATTTCCTTCTGTATATCCTTCTGTTCTAGCCATATCAGCACCACCTAAACGTCCTGATACTGCTGTTTTAATTCCTTTAGCTCCTGCTTTCATAGCATTTCTAATAGCACGCTTTTGAGCAATTCTAAATGAAACTCTATTTTCAATTTGATGTGCAATATTTTCTGCTACTAAAGCTGCATCTATATCTGGTTTTTTTACTTCCATAATAGATATTTGGATTTCTTCATTTACTAATTTACTTAATTCTAATTTTAATTTTTCAATATCATCTCCGCCATGACCAATAACAACTCCTGGTTTAGCAGTATTGATTATTACTTCAGTCTTACTTGAATTTCTTTCAATAAGAATGCTTGAAACTGCTGCGTCTTTTAATTTTTTTGATAAAAATTTTCTAATTTTAACATCGTTATCTAAATACTTAGCAAAATCTTTATTACCTGCATACCATTTTGATTCCCAAGTTTTATTTATTCCAATTCTTAAACCAATTGGACTTACTTTTTGACCCATCAGTTACCCTCCTTTACTATTTTTTATCACTAACAACTATTGTTATATGACTTGTTCTTTTCTTAATAGGATCAATACGTCCTCTTGATCCAAATTTAATTCTTTTTAATGTTTGACCTTCATTTACATAAGCTTCTTTTACATATAAATTTGTTTTATCTAAATTTAAATTATTTTCAGCATTTGCTGTAGCTGAAGTCAAAACTTTTTTTATTATTCTAGCAGCTTCTTTATTAATATTACTTAAAATTATATCTGCTTCTTCTACGTTTTTACCACGTATTAAATCTATTACTAAACGGGCTTTACGAGGTGCAATTCTAACTCCTTTTGCAATCGCTTTTGCTTCCATTTTAGTCCTCCTTCCTGGTAATTAATTATTTTTTCTTCTTGTCGTCACCATGTCCACCAAATTTACGTGTTGGTGCAAATTCACCCAATTTATGTCCAACCATATCTTCTGTAACATAAACAGGAATAAATTCTTTACCATTATGAACAGCAAATGTGTGGCCAATAAATTCAGGATAAATTGTTGAACGGCGAGACCAAGTTTTTATAACTTCTTTTTTTTCTGATTCATTTGCCTTTTTAACCTTATTCATTAAATGTTTATCAATAAAAGGTCCTTTTTTTAAACTTCTAGCCATTTTATCATCCTTTCACTATTTTTTACGACGACGAACAATTAATTTATCAGAATTTTTCTTGTTCTTACGTGTTTTATATCCTAAAGCTGGTTTACCCCAAGGAGTAACAGGTCCTTTACGACCAATAGGCGCTCTACCTTCACCACCACCATGTGGGTGATCATTAGGATTCATAACAGAACCACGTACGGTTGGGCGAATTCCCA
>CANRLQ010000014.1 GCA_947631525.1 uncultured Bacilli bacterium
CAGGAGGTTTTGTAGCAAAAGAAAATTACTACGGATATATATGTGTAAATGGTCATGCCTTAAAAGATATAAAATCAAATAATTCTAATTTTGCTTTTATAAGCAAAGTAAACTTAACTGAACCAGTAACTAATACAAGAGAATATGGTGAATCAATTGCTAAAATAGCTAATGTTTTAGGTGATTCAAAACCAATAATTCAAACTCTTCGTGATTTAAGAATGGGAAGAAGAAGTACTTGGAAAAGAATTAATAAAGCATTTATAGAACCAACTTTAAAAGATTGTGTTGCGGGAGATTTAGCCTTAATTTTACCACATCGAATTATTACTAATATTTTAGAAGGACTAGAAGAATTAAATCAAATTATTCCAGGTGTTAATAATGATGAAACTTTATTATATGGACCAGAAATAAAATTTTTTAGTAATGAAATAACAACAAACAATAATTTTAAATTAGAAAATTACGATGTTTATTTTGTAGGAGATGGAGCTGGAAAAGCTGGAAACATTGTAACAGCTGCTGCTACAGGTCTAGTAGCTGCTAAAGATATTTTAAAAAGCTAGGAAGGCTTTTTAAAATTGTCTAAAATTAATAAAAACTCATTGTTTTAATTAAAAATATAGTTTATAATTATAGAGAATAGAAAAGGGTGATAAAATGGAAAAGATAGTTGAAAAAATAGATGCTTATTGGCGTGCCGCTAATTATTTATCAGCTTGTCAACTATATCTTCTAGATAATCCATTATTAAAAAGAAAATTAACAAGAAAAGATATAAAGAAAAATGTTGTAGGTCATTGGGGAACAGTACCAGGTCAAAATTTTATTTATGTTCATTTAAATAGAATTATAAAAAAATATAATTTAAATATGATATATGTTTCTGGTCCAGGACATGGGGGTAATGCTTTAGTAGCTAATACTTATTTGGAAGGTTCTTATAGTAAGGTATATCCTAATATAACACAAGATGAAGAAGGAATGAAAAAACTATTTAAACAATTTTCTTTCCCAGGGGGAATATCTTCTCATGTTGCTCCAGAAACACCTGGTTCAATAAATGAAGGTGGAGAATTAGGATATAGTCTATCTCATGCTTTTGGAGCAGCTTTAGATAATCCCGATTTAATTGTTGCATGTGTAGTAGGGGATGGTGAAGCTGAAACAGCACCACTTGCTACATCATGGCATTTAAATAAATTTTTAAATCCAAAAACTGATGGTGTTGTTTTACCAATTCTACATTTAAACGAATATAAAATAGCTAATCCAACTGTTTTATCTAGAATATCAAAAGAAGAATTAGAAGACTATTTCAGAGGATGTGGTTGGGAACCTTATTATGTTGAAGGGTCTGATCCTGATTACATGCATAGTAGAATGATTAAAGTTTTAGATATGGTAGTTGAAACAATTAAAAATATCAAAAATAGTGATAGTAAAAAAAGACCTTTATGGCCTATGATTATCTTTAGGTCACCAAAAGGATGGACAGGACCTAAAAAAGTAGAGGGGAAAGATATAGAAGGTAGTTTTCGTGCTCATCAAGTACCAGTTACTATAAATAAAACAAATGATGTAAATTTAAATATTTTAGAAAAATGGTTAAGAAGTTATCACCCAGAAGAACTATTTGATAAAAATGGAACTTTAATAAAAGAATTACAAGAATTAATACCTGAAAGGACAATGGGTTCAAATAAGATTGCTAATGGCGGAAAATTACTTGAGGAATTAAGAACACCTAACTTTAAAGATTATGCTGTAAAAGTAACTAAACCAGGTTCTGTTAAAGCTAGTGATATGACTGAACTTGGAAAATATGTACGCGATATTATAAAATTAAATGAAGATAAACACAATTTTAGAATTTTTGGGCCTGATGAAGCTTTATCGAATAGATTAAATGCTGTATTTGAAGTTACAAATAGAAAATGGAATAATCCAATTAAAAAGACAGATGAATTTTTATCTAATGAGGGGGTTGTATTAGATTCATATCTTTCTGAACATTTTTGTGAAGGAGCACTGGAAGGGTATTTATTAACAGGTAGACATGGATTTATGCATAGTTATGAAGCATTTATACGTATTGTTGATTCTATGACAAGTCAACATGCTAAATGGTTGAAAGTAACCAAACAATTACCATGGAGAGTACCTATTTCTTCATTAAATTATGTTTTATCAAGTCATATATGGCAACAAGATCATAATGGTTATACTCATCAAGATCCAGGCTTTTTAAATCATTTAATTACTAAAAAAGCAGATATTGTAAGAATGTATTTACCACCAGATGCCAATTGTTTATTGTCATGCTTTGATCATACTATTAAAACTAAAAATTATATAAATGTAATAGTAGCTTCTAAGCATCCTAGTTATCAATGGCTAACAATGGATGAAGCAGTAAAACATTGTACAAAAGGAATAGGAATATGGGATTTTGCTAGTAATGATCAAAATGAAGAACCAGATATTGTTATGGCTTGTGCCGGAGATACACCAACTTTAGAGACTTTAGCTGCTACTAAAATCTTAAGAGAAAACTTTAAAGAACTTAAAATACGTGTTGTAAATGTTGTTGATTTAATGCGTTTACAACCAAGTATAAAACATCCACATGGATTAACAGATCAAGACTATAATTTACTGTTTACAAAAGATAAACCAATTATATTTAATTTCCATGGATATCCATCACTAATTCATCAATTAACATATAATAGGGATAATAAAAATATGCATGTTCATGGTTATAAAGAAGAAGGAACTATTACAACACCATTTGATATGCGTGTTCAAAATGAAATAGATAGATATCATTTAGTTATAGATGCAATAAAATATTTACCACAACTTGGTAATAGAGGGGCATCTTTAGTGCAATTTTGTAAGGATAAACTAATTGAACATAAAGAGTATATTCATGAATATGGTATAGATATGAATGATATTTTAAATTGGAAGTGGGAATAAAATAAAAAAAAGTAATATGTTTAATGAAAAATAATAATAATTATGATATAATTATAGAATAGAAATAGAAGAATAGGGGAATTGAAGTATGAGACTACTAATTTGTGATGATTTAAAAATTAATTCATTTAATTTAGCAAATGATGCAAAGGATTATTTTACTATAAACTATTATTATACTAAGGATAGTTTATGTGAAACCATAACACTATCATCTTCAAATGGTTTATGGGAAATGAAAGCCAATGTTAATATGCAAATTATGGATGAAAATAATCAAAAATTAACAAGTATATTTTTTAGAGAATATGATAAGTATAGAGTACATTTTTCAGATTTAAATATATATGTAATGATGTATATTGTTCCTGACCTTGAGCAATATGCTGATATTGAAGTAAAAACTACCAATAGAATAACTATTGGTAGCACTTCTGCAAATAATATTATCTATAATTCAAAATTAATAAATTCTTCTCAAATGATGCTTTATGATGAAAATGGTAGTTTTGTTATAAAAAATTCAAATCCTCAAAATAAATGTTTATATATAAATAGTAAATTAACAGATATTCACATATTAAAATTAGGAGATGTAATATTTATTGATGGTCTTAAAATTATTTGGATGGATAAATATTTCAAGATTAATAATCCAAAGAATAGCATCAATATAATGGGACTTCAAAAAGCTGTAAACGGTAAAGTAAAAACAACAAACTATACACCAGCTTCTGAGATGGAAAGAAATATTAAATTATTTAGTGAAAATCAAGTTTTCTTTCATACTCCAAGATTACAAAGTAAGATAAAGGAAGAAGAAGTAGTAATAGATGCTCCACCAGATGCTGAAAGAACAGAGAGAATGCCTATTGTTTTAACTTTAGGTTCATCAGCAATTATTGGAATAATATCTTGTATGACAGGTATATCTGCAGTGCAAGGGTTAGTCACTGGTACTGCTGATTTGTTTAATGTTATTTTACAGTTAATAATGAGTTTATTAATGTTGATATCTTGTATATTATTTCCAATTCTTACAGAAAAATGGGATAAGAAAAGAAGTAAAAAGAAGGAAAAATTAAGACAAGAAAAATATAGAAAATATTTACAAGATAAAGTAAATGAAATTGAGAAAATAGTAAAAAATCAAGAAACTATATTACATGAAAATAACTTAACACTTAAGGAAATAGAAAAAAGAATAAAAATTAAAAGTGAAAATTTATGGTGTAGAGAAATAATTGATGATGATTTTTTAACTGTCAGATTAGGAATAGGTAACTTACCTGCTAAAATAAAAATAGAAGCACCAAAAGAACAATTTTCAATTTATGATGATGACTTAAAAGATGAAGTACATAAAATAGCTAATAAAAAAAGAGAAGTTACAAATGTACCTATATCTATTTCTATGATAGAAAATAAAATAACACCATTTATAATAAATAGTAGCTTTAAACAAGATTATATTAATAGTATTATGCTACAACTTATATATTATTATAGTGGTCTTGATTTAAAAATAGTAGTATTAACGAATGAGTTAAATGAACATAAGTGGGATTATATAAAATATTTACCACATTGTTTAAGTAATGATATGGATAAACGTTTCTTTGCAGTAAACGAAGATGAAATGACACAGATATCAATGTACTTAGAAAAAATATATGATCAACGTTTATCGGATAATGATAATAAATCAAACGAAGAAACTAAAAATACAAATGAAGTTAAAGATTTGTACAAAAATTTTTCAGAATATTATTTGATAATAACTGATGACTTCAAGTCAGTTAAAAATTTTTCAATTATAAAAAGAATTTTAAATAGTAATCAAAATATAGGTTTTTCTTTAATGATTTTTGGAGACAGTTTAAAGAATTTACCTAGTAGATTAGAGAAATTTATAAATATTGAAGAAAATTATAGTGGAATATATTCTAAACAAAATGATTATCAAGTGCAACTTACTCCAGAATATTCTAAGAATATTAATTTAGAAGAATATTCTAAAATTATAGGTAACATTCCCGTTTTTATAAAGAATGATAATAATTCATTACCAGCGTCATTAAACTTTTTAGATATGTATCATGCAGGAAGAGTAGATCACTTAAATATTTTACAAAAATGGCGTGATAATGATCCAACAATAAGTTTAAATGCTTTACTTGGAGTTAAATCTGATGGTAAGCCTATTGGACTTGATTTACATGAAAAATTTCATGGACCACATGGATTAATTGCAGGTACAACAGGTAGTGGTAAATCAGAATTTATAATTACTTATGTATTATCTATGGCAATTAATTATAGTCCAGAAGAAGTACAATTTGTTCTAATAGATTATAAAGGTGGAGGTCTTGCTGGAGCATTTGAAAATCGAGAAAAAGGCATTAAAATACCACATCTTGTTGGAACTATAACTAATCTTGATACAAGTGAAATGAATAGAACATTAGTATCAATAAATAGTGAGTTACAAAGACGTCAAATGAAATTTAATAAAGCAAGAGATGAACTTGGAGAAGGTACTATAGATATATATAAATATCAAAAATTGTATCGTGAAGGTAAGGTAAAAGAACCAATTTCACATTTATTTATTATATGTGATGAATTTGCTGAGTTAAAACAGCAACAACCAGAATTTATGAATGAACTTATTTCTACATCACGTATAGGTAGAAGTTTAGGGGTCCACCTTATTCTTGCTACACAAAAGCCAAGTGGAGTTGTAGATGATCAAATTTGGTCCAACTCTAGATTTAAGATATGTCTTAAAGTTCAAACAGTTGGAGATAGTAATGAAATGTTAAAGAAACCAGATGCAGCTTATATAAAAGAAGCAGGTAGATTTTATTTACAAGTAGGTAATGATGAATTATTTGAACTAGGACAATCTGCTTGGACAGGTGCTAAATATATTCCTGTTGATCGTGTATTAAATAAAATCAATGATTCAATAGATTTTATAACTAATGATGGGAATGTAATAAAGACAATCAATGATGAGATTAAGCAATCTAATAATATTAATTTAGGAGAACAATTAACAAATATAGTAAAATATCTATATGATATAGCAGTTCGTGAAGGTATTAAATTTAGTTCATTATGGTTACCAAATATAAAACCAGAAATATATATGAAAGATTTAATTGAGAAATATTCATTTAAATCTGAAAAATTTAATTTTGAAGCTGTTATAGGAGAATATGATAAACCTGCAAAACAAGAGCAAGGATTATATACTTTAAGTTTAAATTCAAGAAATACAATAATTTTTGGGTTACCTAATTCTGGTAAGGAAAATTATTTAACTAGTCTAATTTATTCGCTTTCAATATATCATAGTCCAGAAGAAATTAATTTTTATATTCTAGATTTTGGATCTGAATCATTAGGTGTGTTTAAAAAGTTGCCACATGTTGGAGATTTTATAACATCTAGTGAAGTTGAGAAAGTAGCTACACAATTTGACTTTTTGGAAAAAGAAATTAGAAAAAGAAAAGAATTATTTGCAGAATATTCAGGAAGTTATAAAGAATATTGCAAAAATAGTGGACATTCTGTACCTTTAATTGTAACAGTTTTAAATGCTTATGAAGCATTCTTAGAAAATTGTGGAGATTTTGATCAACAATTGATGCATTTACTTAGAGAAGGAAGTAAATATGGTATAGTTTTTGTAATGAGTGTTGTATCTACTAACTCTATACGTGCAACTGTGCAAGAATATTTCCCTAATAAAATATTATTACAAGTAAATGATCCTTTTGATTATCAATATATTTTAGGTGCTGAACATGGTACAGTTCCAAGTAAATTATTTGGTCGTGGATTAACTATAATCGATAATGAAGTTTGTGAATTCCAAACATCATATATAACAATTAGAGATAGTATAAACGATTTAATAAAATCAGCTGGTAAGAATTTATTTGATTATTTTAAAGTAAAAGCTCCAGAAATAAAAAATATCCCAAATGTAATAAAATTAGATAGTTTATTTAAATATTCAAAAAGTATAAGTAGAATTCCTGTAGGATATACTAGGGATGAAGTAGAATTGTATTATTACGATTTTACTAAATTCAATACTAACCTAATTATTGGTAAAGATGTTACAACTAAGTTAGATTTCATGTGTTCAATAATAGATTTGGTAGATCAAATTCAAAATATAAAATTAAATATTTTCGATTTTATATCAAGTATTAAAACAGATGGAAATGCTGCATATTATAATCGTAGATTTGTAGAGCCATTCAGTGAGATTTTAACAAATTCAAATCAAGAATATACTGTAAATATAATTATAGGAATAGGAAATATAAGTCAAGTTTTAGATCAACAAGAAATGGAATTATTTAATAACATAATGAATAATGTTCCTAAATTAAAAAATCAAACATTTATTATTTTTGATAACATAGATAGAATAAATAAAATAAACTCATTAAGTTGGTATAATAACATTAATAAAAATACAGGAATCTGGGTAGGCAATGATATTGATGAACAAGAAGTATTTAATATTAATAATTTAACAAATTATGATATTGAAGAAAAAATGAAGAATTTAATTTATGTTATTGATAACAATAACTACAAAGTTGTTAAAGGCGTAGGTGGTAAAGAGGAGGAAGATATATTTGGATAATAAAGTACTTGTTAAATTGGTTGTTCCAGAAATTGAGCAATCATATGATTTATATTTACCTATTAATAAAAAAATAGGGAATATTATATTTCTTCTTAACAAAGCATTAAATGAACTAACAAATAATATTTTCCCTATATCAGAATATAGCTTATTATATAATATAGATACTTCAGAAATTTACAGTCCTAATATGTTAGTTGCTAATACAAATATTAGAAATGGGACGCAATTAGTTATAATATCATAATATAAAGTTAAAGAGAGAAAACTAGATTAGTTCTCTCTCTTTAATTTATATTTAATTTTGATTAACATTACTTAATATAAAAAATTGTACTATACAGTACAATTTTTTATATTTTATCAATCTTTTAAAGCTTAATACCATACATAGAAAAATTGTTTGCATCTTGTTGTTTATATTGTTTTTCTAGATTATTTAATACAGTTGTATACTTATCTAAATAAACTAAGTATGTATTAATATTACTTATAATTTCATTTTCTAGATGCACGAAGTCATTTGGTGCATACATACCTTGTCTAGAATTTCTTAAAGTAGCAGTAGTAACTTTAATTTTCTCTGCATTAGCTTTAATGCTTTTCTTATAATTTTCTATTGCTTGTCTAATATAACTAGCTCCTGCTACACTCATACCTTTAGCAGTACCAGAACTTGATGGTGTTGCTATATAATTTGATGTTGTTGCCATAAAAATCTCCTTTCTTTAATAAAAATTTTAAAAATTACTTTTAACTTGACTACCAATATTGCTAGCCATTTTAGCTTGATCATTTGAAAATAATTTCATATCTGCACTTACAGCATTTTGAACTATAGTTTGATATTTAGTAACTTTAGTTTTTAGATTACTTGCATATTGTTTGAAATTTTTAACAAACTCATCAGCATCAGCACCTGCCCAATATTGTTGAACTTTAGTTAAAACATTGTTGTAATCTGCTCCAACTATAGAATTTGCCATTGTTGTAAGAAGTGATTGATATTCTGAAAGTAATTTAGCATTTCCAGCTGTATCACGACCATAATCCATTGAAGCTATATTAGCCATTACAATTCCTCCTTTACTTTTATTATGTATTAAATACTATTTTGTATTCCTCTACAATACCATTTTTTCATATTTTTTTTAGTTTGTCAATAATTTTTATAGTACATATATACATCTTTACATTTTATGTGTAAAGAATATAAAAATCTGTTTTTTTAAATGTACAAAAAAATAAAAATATAAATTTTACATATTGAAATTTAAAAGCTATAATAAAAATAGTTATATGAAGAGGTGAAATATGTTATTAAATGGAAAAGAAATAAATATTGATGAAATAAATGATATTAATTATGATAAAAATATGCATGTATTAAGAAAAAATGGTTTATTATTATCAGATGTGCAAATAGAAATATTAAATAGAAATAATATAGATTATTTAAAATTTAATAATATAAATAGTTTAATTTATGAAATTGAAAAAATATTGAATGATGATTATAACGATGAATTAGAAAATCTATCAATTGAACTTGCTGAATATAATTATTATCAAAATACAAATAAATGAACAATAATTATTTAAACAAGGTGATTAATTCTTTTTATGAAGAATTAGGTAGCGCCTATTTAACAGATATAACAATAAAAAGTATAAAGAAAAAATATCAAAAATATTATAATTATATAAAACAAGAAAAAAGAAAAGAATATCAAAGATTTATCAAAAAATATAAAAAAATAAATAAAAAAAAGTATAATAAAAAATACATAAGTAAGGAATTAAAAGAGAATAAAAAATATTTTGATAGTATGACAAAATATGGTTTAGATTATCAACAAAGATTAGCTGTAGTAACAGATGAAGATAGTCTTTTAATTGCTGCAGGAGCAGGTAGTGGAAAAACAACAACTATGACAGCAAAAATAAAATATTTAGTAGAAAGAAAAAATATAAAACCATCACAAATTTTATGTATTTCTTTTACTAAAGAAGCTACAAATAATATAAAAAATAAAAACAAAAATTACAATATAGATGCCTATACATTTCATTCACTAGGTCTTAACATAATAAGAAAAAAATTAAATCATTCGCCGGTAATATGTAGTGATAATACTTTGAATGTAATAATTGATAAATATTTTGAAAATCAAATATATAATAATAAAAATATCTTAATTGATACCATCTATTATTTAAGTTGTTATGCATTTGAAGGAAATAAAACTTTAAAAAGTTCTATATTAAATACCAATGAAGTAATTAATAATAAAATTGATCTTTTATTGGCCAATATTTTATTCTTAAACAATATTGATTATAAATATTATAAAAAAATATATTTAATTAAAGAAAAAAAGTATTTAAATAGTAATATAAAAACAATAAATAAATTATTAAAAAATAAAACAATATCTAATTTAAACTACATAGGAATATATGATATTTTAAAAAAAGATGCATCGTTTCAAAAACTAAAAAAGACAATATTAACATTTATTAATTTATTTAAAGCAAATAATTATATTTTAGAAAATTATGAAGAATTTACTAAAAAGAATCAAAAAGAAAAAGATAAATTAAAAAGAGAAAAAGAAAAGATATTTTTAAAATTAACCAAACAAATATATATTAAATATGAAAAATATTTAAAAAATAATAATATGATTGATTTTAATGATATGATAAATGAAGCTACTGATATTGTTATAAAAAATGGTTGTATAAACCAATATAAGTATATAATAGTTGATGAATACCAAGATACATCACAGACAAGATATGAATTATTAAAAGCGATAAAAGATAAAACACAAGCTAAATTAGTAGTAGTAGGAGATGACTTTCAATCAATATTTCGTTTTACGGGATGTAATCTAGATATATTTTTGAAATTTAAAAAATATTATAAAGATTCAAAAATATTAAAAATAGAAAATACTTATCGTAATAGTCAAGAATTGATTGATGTAGCAGGTAAGTTTATAATGAAAAATAAAAAGCAAATAAAGAAAAATTTGAAATCAAAAAAAAGAATTAAAAAACCAATTGAAGTATATTATTATAATGACATAATAAAAGAAATAATTAATGTTTTAGATAAAATTAAAGAGGGAAGTATTTATATATTAGGAAGAAATAATAATGATATTAACTTAATAATTGATAATGAAAATTTAGTATTGGATAATGATAGAATTATTTATAGAAAAAATAAAAATCTAAATATAAAATTTTTAACAGTTCATAAATCAAAAGGATTAGAAGCAGACAATGTAATAATAATAAATTTAGAAAATAAAATATTAGGCTTTCCTAATAAAATAATCGATGATGAAAATTTAAAATATGTTTTAAATTTCAAAGATAATATTTTATTTGAAGAAGAAAGAAGACTTTTTTATGTAGCTATAACAAGAACTAAAAATAAATGTTATTTACTTGTCCCTAAAAAAAATCCTTCATTATTTATACAAGAAATAATTAATAATAAAAATGTAAAAAAATTTGATTAAAGAAGATTTATCTTCTTTTTTTTGATATAATTTAATTAGGTGATAATATGGATAATCTAGATAATATAAGAAATATCTTAAAAAATAAAGATATATATATGTTTGAAAGATATAATCAAACTAAGTTATTTAAAAGTTTACTTCAAATATTAGAAGACGATGTAAATAATTTTAATTATAATGATGAAGTTGACTATGAATATTTGTTAGAAGACATAAAAATATTACCAAACTATTTTGTAGATGGATTAAATAAAAAAGAAATATATGATAGATTAAATAATATTCATTCTAAAGTAAGGGAATATTTAGTTAGTAAACCAGGTAATATAACAAAGACAAGTAATAATTTTAAAATACTAAAAGATTTAATTAAGAATATCGAAGTGTTTATTATTTCTCTTTTATATAATTATGTAGATAAATATGAGGAAAGCAAATATGAACTTATAGATTATATTATTTTTGATGTAAAAAGTATATCTTTAATAAAAGATGCGATTAAAAAATTTCCATATATAGTAAATTATTTTGATGAAAACAATAATTTACTTATAAATAAAATAATAGATAAATATATTGAAAGCTTAGCTATTTATGCAGGAGGAAACAATTTAAAAGAATTGGATGATTTAATATATTATGATGAAATATTAGATTTGTTCTTTGAAAATGAAAAACTAGTTTTTGATTATGTAAATAAACAAATAAATATGAAAAAAATAAATAATATATTATCTAATTTAACAAATGAAAGATACAAAGACAAAATAGTATTTTATTTAAATGATTTAAATAGAAAAATAAATGGAGAAAAGGAATCAGAAAATTTAGATTATTTAGAATATAAATATAATATAAAAACATATTTTAATGAAGCAATCAAATCAGAAACAAATCATATTATAAAAAATTTAAAAGAACCTACTAATAGGGAAAAATTAGATGATTATATATTAACATTTGATGGAGAAGGAGCTAAAGAAATAGATGATGCTTTATCAATAAGCAAATTAGAAAATGGTAATTACAATTTAACAGTTCATATAGCAGATCCTTTAAGTGTTATAAAAGTTAATAGTATAATTTTTGATGAAGCCAGAAAAAGGACAACCTCTATTTACCTAAATGATTTAACTATATCGATGTTTCCAGAAATATTGTCATCTAATCTAATAAGTTTAAAGGAAAATGAATATAGGAATGCTATATCATATAACTTTGAAATTGATACCTTAGGTAATGTTATAAATTCTAGATTTTATAAATCAATTATAAAAGTAAATGAAAATATGACTTATAATCAATTTGATTATATTTTAAAAAATGGAACTGATGATATACAAAAATTAAAAACTATTATGTTATTAGAAGAAATATCACCATTACTACAAAAATACTATAATTCTAGTGAATTATATAAAGCTGTAAATCGTAGTACTAATAATGTAAGTAATACAAATATTACTGGAATAACGGAATCAGAAAAAGTAGTAGAAAGTGCTATGGTATTTACAAATCATATGGTAGCAAAATATTTTGTTGAAAATAAAATACCATTTCCTTTTAGAAATCACAATGTTTCATTAGAAATGATAGAAAAATTAAAGAAACTTGAAAATGGAATAAAACTTGAAGATGAAGCCAAAGAATATTTAAAATATATCGAACTTGTAAAAAATATTTATCCAAAAGCTTTATATGGAGTAGAAAATAAAGGTCATTTTGGTTTGGATTTAGATTGTTATTGTCATATAACAAGTCCTCTTAGAAGGTTTGCTGATATAATAGGTATTATATGTCTAAATATATTTTATTTTAATAAATATGATGAAAAAGATATAGTGACATTAGAAAATTTTGTAAACCAATGTTGTAAAGAAATAAATAGTAAAAGGACACCGATTGAAAAGTTTTCTGTTAAATATGAATCCTTAAATAAAGATGTAAAAATTATCAATTTGACAAAATAATATAGAAATGTTAAAATACAGTTACTTTCGATAAAAATAACGAGGTGAAAATTGTGAAAATAGACCAGAAACAACTATCAATACTTATGGTATTATTAGTTGATTGTTTGATAGGTTTTGTAATTGTATCAAAAACATTAAATGATAAAGATATTGTTTTTGCAAAGACAAAAGATAATACAATTTTATTTGAAAATTTTAATGAAAAAATAAAATTAGTAAATCAAAATGTTGAAACAACAAGTAAAGAAGAATATCGAAAAGCAAGTATTGTATATGATAATATGACTTTAGAAGAATTATCAATAAAGTTAGAAAAATCAATGAATTCAAGTTTAAAAGGTAAAGGTGCACTATTTGCTTCTGAATCAATAAAACTTGGATTGGATCCATATTTAGCAGTAGCAATAGTTTTACATGAAACAGGATGTTATTATGATTGTAGTACTTTAGTAAAGGTATGTAACAATGTTGGAGGATTAAAAGGCAACCCTGGATGTAATGGGGGTTCATATATGGCATTTAGTTCATTAGATGAAGGTATTAAAAGTTATTTAAAAATATTATATAAAAATTATTATGCTAAAGGTCTTACAACACCAGAAAAGATAAATACAAAGTATGCAGCTAGTAAAATATGGGCAAAACAAATAAATTGGTATATAAAAAAGATTAAGGCAAAATAGTGCCTTTTTTTAAAATAAAGGAGAAGAAAATGGATAAAGAAAAAGATAATATTGATATTAAAAATATAGATAATTCTAGAACATCAAATATGGATATTTTTAGTAAAGGATTTGTTGATCTTCCAAATAAAAATGAAGAAAATAATAAAAATATTGATAATCAAATATTAAATAATAAAGAAGAAACAGAACCTAATATTCAACAAAAAGAAGAAATACAAAAAGCAATAATTGAAACGCCATCAAATCAAGAAGTAAAAATACAAAAAACAATAATTGAAACACAACCAAATCAAGAAGTAAAAATAGAAAATCCAGTAAATTTAGAACAACCAAGTCAACCAATAAAATTAAAGAAAAGTAAAAGAATTAAAAAAACAAATAAAAAGAAAAAGATATTTATAATAGGTATTGTTTTAGAAATATTGATAATAGGCTTTTTAATATGGTTTACTTTTTTTAGAAAAAATTATAGTACTATTGTTGAATGTACTGATACTGTCCAAAATAAAGTAGGAAAATATTATATAACAACTGATAATTTATATTATTTTGATAACAATAATGAAGTTGTTAGAACAAAGAGTTCAATAACTTATACGTTTGATAACAAAAAAGTTTTTGATAAATTTAAAACAGAATATGTTGATACAAGTATTAAAAATGTAAAAGGAATTGAACAAACTAGTTCATTTGATGATAATAGTTTAAAATATCAAAGTGTAACTACTTATGATTATAGAACCTTAAAATTTAATAAGAAAAATGTTAAAGTTGAGGATAGAATTATGACTATAAATGTAAAAGATAGGGAAGAACCTTTATCAATTTATATTCAAAATATGGAAGAAGTGGCAGAAGAGAATAATAATAATGGTTTTATATGTAATCAAAAATGATTTTATTAACTCAAAAATATTGATATAAAAATAAAAAAATGATAAAATTATATTTAGGAGGATTAGTATGAAAGATAATGAATTAAAAGAAATATTAAAAAAGATATTAATATGTTCTTATATCTTAGTTGGTTTATTAGCGGTTAATACTATTATTAATGTAACTAAGAATGTAACTGTAACTTCAGAAACAAGTGAAGGAGAAAATTCAACAGAAGAAGAAAATACAGAATATGATGTTAGTATGTTTACATCTGTTACTCCAGAAGAAGCAGTAAAAGCATTTGATTCAGATGAAGTACAAGTTATATATTTAGGAAGATCAACTTGTGGATATTGTGTTAAATTTTTACCATCATTACAAAAAGCACAAGAAGAGTTTGGTTATAAAACATTATATTTAGATATTACTACTATAACTACTGATGAACAACAAAAAGCTATTTTAGATCTAGATAATGATGAAAAATTCTTAGAAACTAATTTTGGTTCAACACCAATGGTATTATTAGTTAAAGATGGTAAAATAGTTGATGGTTGGGTAGGATATGCTGAATATGAAGATTTTGCAAATTTCCTAGAAAAGAATGGATTAGAAAGATAATTTCTAATCTTTTTTTTAAGAAAAAACAAAAAAATAGAAAAAACTATTGCATATTATCATAAAATATTATATAATTAATAACGTCAACTATTGTTGAATTAATATTTTTGGTGTTGCCTGAGTGGCGAAATTGGTAGACGCACAGGACTTAAAATCCTGCGGGAGTCAAATCCC